>NZ_JAVKGT010000020.1:0-57018 GCF_031432335.1 Nesterenkonia flava
CCTCCATCATCGGAAGGCCTCGACTCTTATCCAGCCACCGCCACGCCGCTGCTCCCCGTCCCTGCCTCTACACCCTCAAATACGAAGAGCCGGCAAAGCTCAGGAGTTGCGAAGCCAATACGGCATGGTGTTCCAGGACCCAGCTTCCTCTCTCAATCCACGGGTGAGTATCGGGGAATCGATCGCCGAGCCCATGGTGGTCCAGAGGAAAGGCATGAGCGCTGGGGAACGCCGGGACCGAGTGGCCGAGCTGCTGCGGATGGTCAAGCTTCCAGCGGAATGGGCGTCGCGCTTCCCTCACGAGCTTTCAGGGGGACAACGCCAGCGAATCGGTATCGCCCGTGCTCTGGCGCTGGAACCTTCCGTGCTCATCGCTGACGAGCCGACATCAGCGCTTGACGTATCAGTCCAAGCAGCAGTTTTGGAGATCTTCCAGGAACTGCAGGAAAGGCTCGGATTTTCCTGCTTATTCATCAGCCACGATCTCGCTGTTGTTGAACTCCTGGCGGACCATGTGGGGGTGCTCCAGAAGGGGCAGCTGGTGGAGAGTGGCAGGACTGCAGATGTTCTCCGTAATCCCACGGAGACTTATACCCAGAAGCTGATCGATGCGGCGCCGGTTCCCGATCCGGTGGTGCAGCGTGCACGGCGTTCCGCTGCGGTTGCATAAGGAATCGCGCAGGCGGAGGGGTCCCGCACTATGATGTGGCGCCATTACGTTTGGGCACTATCTTGACTGCGTCTGGGCAGGCTTCACCCTGGTAACGGTCTCAATTCTCGCCCTTTATTGTGCATGCCTTTGATGTGGACCATGGGGTCTTTCCCTGCGCGCCGTGCGGTCGCGAGTCGCTCACCCCGCGGTCCAGTCCGCTGGAGAAGTGCCTTCTTGACGTTCGTAAGGCGAATCTTCGGCTGTCCCAAGGGGGTGCAAGAACTTGCTCAATCAGCTCGTTCCAACAGTTGACACCGTTCCCAAAGTGGGTAAGGCTATATGCGTTGGGAACGCTCCCAACTGTTCATCTTTCCCTGTTTCAAAGGATTCATAGCGCTCATGAGCGAAATCATTCCCGTCCCTGACGACTTTGAGGCGTGTGTTCAGCACGCCCTGGACCAAAACGACAAGGCCCGGGCCATTGTGGCTCAGGCGGTGGAGAAGGGTGTGGACAAGGTGTTCCTCGTCGGATGCGGCGGCTCGCACTTTGGAACCTACCCGGCTTTTGATCTCCTTGACCGTTATGCGCGTGGGTTGTCAGTACAACGCCTGACCAGCGCCGAATTTACCTCCCGAGATCCCCAGGGAATTGACGAGACAGCCCTGGTCGTGCCTGCTTCCCACTCCGGCAACACTCCGGAAACCGTTGCCGCGGCAGAGTCCGCCAAGGAACGAGGTGCTACTGTCGCGGTGATCGCCCGCGAAGGCGACAGCGGGTTGTCTCGCGTGGGGGACGTTCACCTGGATTATCCGGACACCATCTCCATTACCGAGCCCAAGCTGGTGCATAACGAGCAGATCGCACTGGCGCTGCTCGAGGCGTTCGGTGCAGAGGACCGGGCGGCTACGCTGCGCGCTGCACTGCCGGCCCTTCCTAAAGCTCTGCGTCTCGTCAAGGATGAGGTGGCTATCGCTGGAGAGCGCATCGCCGACATTCTGGAGGACTCGCCGCTTTCCTATGTCGTCGGCGCGGGGCCGGCCTACGGTATGGCCAAGATGATGGCCTGGTGTTATTTCCAGGAGATGCAGTGGATGAACTCCGCAGCGATCAACGGAGGGGACTTCTTCCACGGGCCTTTCGAGATGATCCTTGAGGAGACTCCCCTTATCGCCCTCTTGGCAGAGGACAGCAGCCGTCCTTTGGGGGAGCGCGTCGTCACGTTCGGCCAGAAGTACACGTCTAAGCTGGGTGTGGTCGATACCAAGGAGTTCAGCCTCCCAGGCATCGAAGGGCAGGCTCGTGAAGACCTGAGCGTCATCGCCCTCATGAGTGCCGAACGTCGGGTGCTCGACCACGTTGCTGCTCGTCGTGGGCATGACACCTCTGTCCGTCGATACATGTACAAGGTGCAGTACTAATGAAGATCCTCGGAGCCGGCGACAACGTCATCGACCGTTACAGGCGCCTAGGCGTCGGCTACCCCGGTGGCAACGCGGTCAACGTCGCCGTCTTCGCCTCCCGGCTCGGAGCCCGTGCGGCATACATGGGCGTGTTGGGAGATGACGAGGGCGGCAGGCATCTGAAGCGGGCGCTGGAGGTGGAGGGCGTCTCCACTGACCTGACAGAGGTGGCTCACGGTCACAACGCTTATGCCGAGGTCGAGATCGTGGATAAGGACCGGGTGTTTGTTGGCTCCGATCGATCCGTCCAGCCCTTCGACCTGAGCCAAAGCCAACTGAAGGCTATGGCGAACTTTGACACGGTCCATACGGCGTACACCGGGTCGCTGCGGTCGAACATTCCCGAAATGGCAGGACAATCGAAAGTGTCCTTTGACTTCGGCAGCCGCTTCACTCTCGAAGAGTCGGTAGAGCTGGCCCAGCACCTCTTTGTGGCTAGCTTCTCGACAAGCCATCTTTCACGGGAGGAATCCCTCGAGCTGGTAGAGGCAATGCTGGAACGGGGTACCAAGAACGTCATCGCCACGCGTGGGGGTGAGGGGGCCTACCTGGGCACTCCGGAAGGTGTGCTGTTCCAGAAGGCTGAGCGGGTGGCCGTGATTGACACCCTGGGGGCGGGGGACGCCTTCATAGCCTCGGTGCTGGTAGGTCTGCTCAGTGGCCGTGATGCCAAAACGGTAGCTGCCTCGGCGAGTGCCCATGCGGCCCAGGTATGCCTCATCCACGGAGCATTCGGACATCCGATCTCCTATCATCCCGTATCCGAAACAGACCCGAAGGTAGTCAACTCATGAGTCTTCGTATCGGTGTCGACACAGGTGGGACGTTTACCGACGTCGTCGCCTTCGACGACGTTACCCAGCATGTGCATGTGCGTAAGGTATCCAGCACCCCCGACGATCCGGGCCGGGCGATCCTACGTGGCGTTTCCGAGATCCTTGATCAGATCGGGGGCCGAAATATTAGCGAGGTCAACTACTTCGCCCATGGCACCACAGTCGGTACCAACGCGCTGCTCACCGGCAACGGCGTGCTCACCGGGCTGATCACTACCGAAGGGTTCCGGGACCTTCTTGAGTTGGGACGTGGCAGACGCCCCGATATGTACGACGCCCGTGCTGATAAGCCCGCCCCATTCGTGGCTCGGAGGCACCGTTTCGAGGTGGCAGAACGCCTGCGCAGCACAGGCGAGGTGGAGAGGGAGCTTGACGAGAGCGAGGTTCGCGAAGCGGCACGGCAGCTGAAGTCTGCCGGTGTTGAAGCGGTGGCCGTTTGCCTGCTTTACAGCTATGTGGACCCGAAGCATGAACGGCGCATCGCTGACATCATTCGGGAAGAGCATCCCGAGGCTTACGTCTCCCTGTCTAGTGAGGTGCTGCCGGAGTTCCGTGAGTATGAGCGGCTTTCTACCGTGGTCACCAATGCATATGTTGGACCTGTCGTTTACCGCTACCTTGCGGCTCTGCGAGAGAAGCTTGCCGCCGAAGGCCTCACCGCCGTTCCACACATCACTCAGAGCAACGGCGGAGTCATTCCCTTCGCGACTGCCGAGGCCATGCCGGTGCGCTTGGTCCTCTCAGGCCCGAGCACGGGTGTAGTCGGGGCGGCGCAGATCTGCTCTGCCGCGGGCTTTGATGACATCATCACCTTCGACATGGGTGGTACGTCTTCGGACATCTCGCTGGTCCAAGGGGGACGTCCCAAGGTCACTTCTGGCATGGAGCTGGACGGCCGGCCTATTCGGTCGCCGATGTTGGACATCCATACCGTCGGGGCTGGGGGAGGCTCTCTGGGATGGATCGACACGGGTGGTCACCTGCGCGTGGGCCCGGAGAGCGCGGGCGCGTTCCCGGGGCCGGCTTGCTATGGCAATGGCGAGCGCGCAGCAGTTACCGACGCCAACGTGGTCCTGCAGATGCTCAACCCTGAATATCTGCTCAACGGGCAGATGAAGATTGACCGCGAGAAGTCTGTTGATGCCGTGCGTCGCCTCGCAGATCCCCTCGGCCTCTCCGTGGAGGAAACCGCCTTGGGGATACTCCGCGTCGTCACAGCCAATATGGCGCGTGCCTTGCGGGTGGTCTCGGTGCAGAAGGGCTACGACCCTCGGGACTATGCTCTGGTGCCTTTTGGAGGAGCTGGACCGCTGCACGCTTCCCGGCTCGCCCGGGAACTGGGGATGTCCCGCGTAGTTGTTCCCGAGATACCTGGCGCTCAGTCAGCCATGGGGTTGCTGATGACCGACGTGAAGGCAGACTTCATGCGCACTCGTATCACGAGCCTCACCCACGAGACCGCTTCACAGGTAGCTAACGTCTTCGCTGAACTCTCCGCTGAAGCCGCGGCGTGGTTCGCCGAGGAGGATGTCGCTGAAGAGGGTCGTCGCCTTGTACGCCGGTTGGACTTGCGGTACGCGGGTCAGAACTTCGAGTTGCCGGTGGAAATGCCAGAAGAACTAGGTGAGGACGGGATGGAGGTCATTGCGCAGGCATTCCACGCAGAGCATGAGCGGGTCTATGGCTACTCCTCACCGGAAGCCCGTCTTGAGGCGGTGACGTTCCGAGTAGAGGCCCAGGGCAGCGCCCCTCGCGTGGAACTGCGTCATAGCGAACTGGGCGGGGAAGATCCTTCGGGCGCCGCAATCGGGACGCGTGAGACCTGTTTCGACCCGAAGGAGGGATTCCGCAGCATCACGGTCTACGACCGCAGCAAGTTGATGCCCGGCAACGTGGTTCAAGGTCCTGCCGTTGTCGAGCAGATGGACACCACCACAATTCTGTTGCCCGGGGACCGTTGCGTCGTCGACTCCCTGCGAAACCTCGTGATTACGATCGGAGAAGAAGCATGACAACTTCAGCACGTGCCACTGGCCAGCTAGACCCGGTCATCGTCGAGGTAGTGGGCTCAGCTCTCTCTACCATCGTCGAGGAAATGGGCGAGACATTGGTGAAAGCAGCTTTCTCCCCCAATATCAAAGAACGACGGGACTGTACCGCGGGCCTCTTCGACGCTGAGGGCCTAGCGCTGGCTCAGGACGAGGGCGGTTCCCCTATGCATCTCGGCTCTCTAATGGGCATCGTTGGTGCCATCAGGGGCCGCTTCAGTGAGGCGGATATCCGTGAGGGAGATGTCTTTATCGGCAACGATCCCTACACCGGAGGCGGCTCGCACCTGCCCGACATCGTCCTGGCATCCCCCATCTTCGTGGGTGGTCGAATTTCTGCGTGGGCGGCTACCCTGGCCCACCATGCGGACTTTGGTGACCGTGGGCACGCGCACATCTTCCAAGAGGCGATCCGCATCCCCCCGGTGCATTTGGTTCGCGAAGGGGTTCAGCAGGAGGAATTACTCAGTCTTATCCTGCTGAACTGCCAAATCCCCGAGGAACGGACTGCGGACCTGCGCGCACAGGAAGCTGCATTGGGCGTGGCCATCACTCGGTATCAGGAGCTCTGTTCACGCTACGGAGTAGATGTCATTGAAGGGGTTTCGTCGAACCTTCTTGACTACACCGAGCGTAGGACTCGTGCTGCTATCACTGAGTTTCCTGACGGTGAGTACACTTTCGAGGATCTATTCGACGCTCCCGAGCTGGACGAAGAGCTGACTCTGCGCGTCCGGATCCGGATCAGCGGGGACGAGATGCTCTTCGACTTCTCAGGTAACCCCCCGCAGGTGCGGGCCAGCGTCAATGTCGTTTGGACAGGGCTCTATGCGACGGTTTACTACACCTTAAAGACACTGATTGACCCCGACATCGTGCCGAACGCGGGACTGTACCGGCCGGTTACGATCGTCGCGGACGAGGGATCCATCCTCAACTGCACGGCGCCAGCGGCAGTCAATGGCCGTATCGAGACGTGCCAACGAGTCGTCGACCTCATTCATGGTGCTCTCGTGGATGCTCTGCCCGAAAGAGTGACTGCAGCCTCAAACGGAGCCGTTACGGGGGTGCACTTCTCCGGACATGACGCTTCCCGCGGTCGAGACTTCGTGTACTTGGAAACGATCGGGGGCGGCAGTGGAGCCTGTCATGACAAAGACGGCCTCGATGGAGTGCAGGTGCACATGACTAACACCTCCAACCTGCCGGTGGAAAGTCTAGAGGCCGAGTACCCACTGGTAGTGGAGTCCTATGAGCTGATAGAGGACTCCGGCGGCGTAGGACGCCACCGTGGTGGCATGGGTATCCGGCGCAAGATTCGGGTGGAGGCCCCCGACGTCCACTTCTGGTTAGATACGAGCCGACAGAAATCGCAGCCCTGGGGGCTCTTTGGAGGCGGCCCGGGGCAATCTGCCCGATGTGTTCTTAGCGAGGACGCACAGCCCGTCGACCACGGTTACACCGTCCTGCAGCCGGGACAGACCGCCTCGATCGAGACAGCGGGCGGCGGCGGCTATGGTCCTCCGGAGGAGCGTGCGGAAGCGCAGCTCGCAGCGGACCGCGCCGATGGACGCATTTCCGAGGCAACCGCGCAGCAGTACCGTCAGGACTGAGCTTCTGGAAGCCAGGGTCGCCTGTAGTCCGGCCCGTACGCCTGTGATACAAGCGTGCGGGCCGGTCTTTAACGGCTAGGTCTCCCACCCAGGTAGCTGGGCTCGCGGCGCTTGAGCGCGCCCACCACCGCATAGGTCACCGGCAGCAGCACCCATTCGATGAGGCACTTGTAGATCACGCCCAGCACCAGGTAGTTGCCGAACTCGCCCCAGCTCATCATGGGCTCCAGCCCGAGGAACACGGTGAACGCGCTGAAGGCCACCAGACCGAACAGGAACGTGTCCACGATCTGCCCGAAGACGGTGGACGACATCAGCCGTGCCCAGAGGTTCCGTTCGCCGAAGCGCGCCTTGATCCGGACGATCACCACCGCATTGACCAGCTGTCCGGCCAGGAATGCCAGCAGTGAGGCCACCAGGATCCGCAGGTAGACCCCGTCCCAGCCGAAGAGGATCTCGAAGGCTTCCTGATTCCACGCGCCCTCTGTGGCCGGAGAGGCGGTGACCAGACCGAAGACCACCGCGCCGATGACCATCACACTGAAACCCACCAGCACGGCCCGGAACGCGGCCCGGAAACCGTAGACTTCCGCGATCACCCCGCCGATCAGATAGGTCAGCGGGAACAGGAACACCCCGCCGTCCACCACCCATTCAGTGAAGCCGAGGTCAAAGGCCATGGTCTTGGTCGCGGCGATGTTGGAGATCAGATAGAACGCGGCCAGCAGCGCCAGCAGGGTCGGGTAGAACCGGCTGCCGACCTGGGCGAAGGGGGTCTCAGGAGTGCTCATGATGTCCTCGGGGTCTTGGTCAGCGTGATCAGGGTCTCGCAGAGCATCTGCGCCCAGCGATGGTCATGGGTGGTCAGCAGTACCGCGCAGCCGGCATGCGCCAGGCCGCGCAGCAGACGGGTCAGCCGCTCCATCGAGGGCCCGTCGCGGCCCAGGGTAGGTTCATCCAGCAGCAGTACGCGCGGCTGCAGCAGCAGCGCCGCGGCAATCACCACATCCTTGCGCTGGGCAGGCGTCAGGTCATAGGGGTGGGTCTGGGCGTGCTCGGACAGCCCGGTGCGCCCGAGCACCTCGGCCACCTCGTCCGCCGAGGGTGCACGACGACGTCGCCCCTCACCTCTGCGGGTCTGCCGGAGTTCCTTCTCCACCGTGGAGGCGGAGAGCTGCACCCCGGGATCCTGCCCCACCCAGGCGAGGTGGCCGGCGCGCTGATAGGCCGGCAGATCCGTGAGGTCGACACCGTCGGGGCCCAGGACAGTCCCAGATACCGTGGTGGCCCCCGCGCCGGAGGTTCTGTTTGGCAGAAGCCCGGCCACGGCACGCAGCAGCGTCGATTTCCCCGCTCCGTTGGGACCAAGCGCGCCCGTGATGCTGCCCGGGATCAGGGACAGGTCTACGCCATTCAGAACAGTGCTCCCGCCCCGGACAACGGTCAGGCCTCGGGTCTGCAGGAGGGGCGACCACCCCGGTGCGGAGGACGGCCCGGAGACCGGAACCTCTGCGATGGTGGGGGACGCTGCGGCCCCGGTGGTATCCCACACCCCGCGGGCGGCACGAGTCGGGCTTCCGGCGTTGTGTGAGGAGCGGTCTGCTGCAGTGCGGGCATCGTCGACAGCTGCCGGACTGAGGAGGCGGGCGACGTCGTCGTCCCGTTTCTCGGTGTTCGTCAGTGACGCGTTCTGCAGCGACCCGGCCTCTAGGAACAGGGTGCGCGGACAGAACGCCGTCACCTCGTCCCACTGGTGGGCGGCGATCAGCACGGCCCCACCCGCCGTGCAGTGCTGCCGCAGTGCGTTGAGCAGGCGAGCCCGGGCCGCGGCGTCGAGCGAGAGACTGGGCTGATCCAGGATGAGGACCGCCGGGTCCAGCGTGAGCAGGGAGGCCAAGGCCGTCAGCTGGCGCTCGCCTCCGGAGAGCTCCTCCACCCGGCGGCCGGCAAGCTCAGCGATGCCCAGCAGATCCATGACCTGCTGGGCCCGGTCAGCGCACTCGGTCAGCGGCAGCCCGGTCAGCCGCCCCGGGAGCTGGATCTCATCCAGGACCACCGAAGCCATGCCGGTCAGCTGGGCCTCCGGATCATCGCCCAGCAGGGCCACAGGTGCCGCCCCGCTCAACCGCGCGGGTTCCTGAGCCGGCAGCGCAGCGTCGCAGACGGTGACGCTGCCGGTGAGCCGCCCGTGTTCGGCCAGCAACCCGGCGGCGGCACGGCACAGAGTTGAGGTCCCCGACCCCTGGGGGCCCAGCACGGCCACGGCGTCACCGGCGGCCAGGCTCAGGGTGACGTCCCGCAGCGCAGCCGGCGCAGTTGCGTGGTCGGACGTCGCCTCCGGGTACCAGAAGCCCACACCGCGCAGCTGCAGCAGGGGGGTGGACCCGGCGGGACGGGCAGAAGGAAGATCAGCCACGGAGCACCTCCAGCAGGTCGCTTGCCGAGGGCAGCGGAAGAACATCGGTCAGGGAGGCGATGACCAGAGCCACGCTCAGCACCGGTGCCGCCCACCGCAGTGCGCGCTCGCCGGTGCCCTCACGGTAGGTCCGCGCCGGCGTGGGATGACGGTGCCGGCCGAATCCGCGCTGCACCAGCGCATCGTGGCGCTGATCCAGCTGGACCAGTGAGGTGGTCAGCAGTCCGGCGAGGATCCCGGGCAGCAGGCACACCCGAACAGCCCACCGGTCCGTCGCCCAGCCACGGGCCGCCCGGGAATCCAGCGCCTGGGACGTGCGACGACGGATCAGCGGCACCAGGGTCATGGCGGTGGCGCAGATATAGGCCACGCTCAGGGGCAGACGCAGCCCCACCAGGCCGTCGAACACCCGCGAGGCGTCAGAGGCGAAGGCCAGCAGGGCGCACAGGGCAATCATGGCCGCCACGCGCAGCCACAGCTGAGCCGCCACCGCCAGTCCCTCCACCGTGAGGGCGGCGGGTCCAGCCTGCCAGAGCACCGTGACGGCCTCTCCCGGATAGAAGAGCCCCTGGATGATGCCGACCATGACCAGCATGGGACCGGCCAGTACGACCAGCGCCGCCAGCCAGCGCGCAAAGCGCACGCGCGCGGAGAACACGGCCCCCAGGCAGGAGAGCACCAGGACCGACGCCGGCACCACCGGTGAGGCCACCCCGTAGACCAGCAGCAGGGCACAGCCCAGCAGCACCAGCTCGGTGGAGGGGTGCATCACGGTCGGCGCCGGCGTCCCAAGAGAACGTGGGCTGCCGGCGTCGTCGTCGTGGGTGGTGGTCACCGGGTGCGCGGTGAGGTGCGCCGGAAGGAATGCGCTGTGAAGGGGAACCGTCCGCGCATACGGCGCGGCAGGGCCCACAGCACGGCACAGGCCAGCGCAAAGATGATGGCCTTATCGGCGATGTCGCTGACTACCGACTGGGCGAAGGTCGCGTGCAGCATTTCCAGGCCGGCGGCCTGCAGGGTGGCCACGGCGCCGCCGGTGCCCACGCCAAGTCCGCCGCCGAACAGGTACGCCGCCACGGGTGCACCCAGTGCGCCGGCGGGAACTCCGGCCACGGCCCCGGCCAGTACGGCCCACCACAGCGCGCGGAAGGCGCCGGAGCGGGCGGCCCAGCCGGCGGCGGCACCGATGAACGCCGCGCCGGCGGTGAAGGCGATGACGGTGGGGTTGATGGTCACGCCCCAGATGACGTTGCTGAGGATGCCGGTGAGGGCTCCGGCGGCGGGACCGGCGATGACGCCGATGACGACCGTGCCCAGAGAGTCCAGATAGAGCGGGATGGGCGTGAGGGTGCCCACCACCTGACCCACCACGATGTTCAGAGCGATCGCGACGGGCATGAGCGCGTAGACGCTGCGCGGAATGCGGGGGAGTGTGCCGGCGGCGATGAGAGCGGCACCGATTAGATAGCCGAGCATCACACCCAGGGTGGTGTGGCCGAGATCCTGGCCGAGCGTGGCCGGCTGGGTGGTCAGCACCCAGAGATAGGTGCCGAGAATCACGAGGGAGCCGGCGGCGATGGCCGCCAGAGTCCATGCGGGAGCAGGAAGCGGTCGGTACAGGGATTCAGTGTGCTGGGATTCTCCGGGATCCGCGGCGGCTGCTGCGGACCCCTGCCCAGAGGTGGGCTCAGTGGCCATGGGGTGATGGTCCTTTCTTCAAGGTGTCGGTCAGATGGCTGAGGAAGGCCTCGGCGTCGATGCTGCGGATGAGCTCGGCATTGGGCTTCCGGCTCCAGCGGCCAAGCCAGTCGGCGACGGTCTCGCCACGGGTCAGGGTGCCGGCCAGCTCCACATCAACGGTGGTGGTCGCAGTCTGCGCCCAGGGGATCCGCTGCCGCTCAGCCTGGTCAAGGGTACCGTCACACTGGGCCAGTCCCCAGTGCAGGGCGGCGGCGGTCACATAGGGATCATGAATATGGGCCAGGTAACCGTGCCCGTCGGTCTCGTGGAATTCGAAGTAGAAGCGCAGGGCGGCGCCGAGCTCCTCCAGCCAAGCGGACCACTGCGGGGAGCACAACGACGCCGTCACCTCCGCCAGCCGCGCGGGTGTCATCTCCACTGCCTCGGTGGCCTCGAGGGGCGCGATGACGGGCAGCTGCTCAGCGGTGCTGAAGGCATCGATCACCTCTTTGGCGGCCTCGGGATCGTAGGTGACGTTCCACTCTGTGGTGGGGCGGGTGTTGCCCCGGTAGTTGAACGCTCCGCCCATGATGAACAGGCGCTTGAGCAGCCGCGGCAGCTCCGGTTCGATCCGCAGCGCCAGTGCAAGATTGGTGGCCGGGGCCGTCAGCACGCCGATGAGCTCACCGGGGTGCTGTCGGGCGGCGCGGACCCACGCGTGGGCGGCGTCGACGTCGCTGGCCCCGGGCACCTCAGCGGGCAGCCGCGCGTAGCCGGCTCCGGTGTCTCCGTGGGTCTCTTCGGCGTACTCGGACTTCCCCGCCAGGGCGTGGTCGGCGCCGGGATGCACCGGTATCTCGGCGCGGCCGGCCAGCGCGAGCCAGCCCAGGGTATTGGTCACTACCTGCTCGGTGGAGACATTGCCCCCGGAGGCCGCCAGACCTACGAGGTTCACGTCGTCGCGGCAGAAGAGATAGCCGAGGGCGACGGCGTCGTCGATGCCGGGGTCGCAGTCCAGAAAGAGGGGAATCACCCCGCTATTGTCCCGCGACTGTGCTGGGCTCAGGGCCCTCAGGCACCGCGTGAGGTGTCACGGCGCATCGAGTGGCACATTTTTCCCGCTTTTCTGGCCGATTTCAGGGCACAGAGGGGAGAAATCTTCCACTCGATGAAGGGATCAGCCGGCGTAGCTGCCGGTGAGCAGCACACCGCCGCCGTCCACGCCCTTGGCGCCCTGGACGAAGTCCTGACCCGCCTCGGCGATACGCGGCTCATCGGCGCTGTAGGCGCTGACCTCACCCATGATCCAGGCGTTCTGTCCGGATGCTGTGAGGTGAGCGACGGCGTCGTCGGCCTTGTCCGGGGCGACGACGGCGATCATGCCCACTCCCAGGTTCCAGGTCCGCTCGGCGTCGGCCTGCGGCACGGCACCCAGGTCGCTGAGCACGCGGAAGACTGGCTGCCAGGCCCACGTGGAGCGGTCCACGGTGGCCATCAGGCCCGCCGGCAGCACGCGGGCGAGGTTGGCGGCCAGCCCGCCGCCGGTCACGTGGCTGAAGCCGCGCACCGGCAGATCCTCGCCCAGCTCACCCTCGGCCGGATCACCGTTGAGCGCGGTGACCAGGTCCAGGCAGGGCTGGGTGTAGAGACGGGTGGGCTCCAGGAGCTCCTGGCCCAGGGAACGGCCGAACTCGGGCACTTCGCGGGCGTAGGCCCAGCCGGCTGCGGCGCAGATCCGCCGCACCAGTGAGTAGCCGTTGGAGTGGATGCCAGAAGAGGACATGCCGATGATCACGTCCCCGGCGCGCACCCGCTCGGGGCCCAGCACCGCGGAGGCGTCCACCACGCCGGTGGCCGCACCGGCGACGTCGTACTCGTGCTCTCCGAGCAGGCCCGGGTGCTCCGCGGTCTCCCCGCCCACCAGGGCGGTGCCCGCCTCGGCGGCGGCCTTGGCGATCCCGGAGACGATGGAGGCGATCCGTGCCGGCTCCACCTTGCCGCAGGCGATGTAATCGGTCATGAACAGCGGCTTGGCGCCCATGACCACAATGTCATCGACCACCATGCCCACCAGGTCGTAGCCGATGGTGTCGTGCAGATCCATGGCTTGAGCTATCGCCACCTTGGTGCCCACACCGTCGGTGGAGGTCGCCAGCAGGGGACGCGGCAGCCGCTTGAGCTCGCTGGCGTCATAGAGCCCGGCGAAGGCGCCCACCCCGCCCATCACGGCAGGGGTGTGGGTGGCTTCGATGTGAGCCTTCATCAGCTCCACGGCGCGGTCCCCGGCCTCGACGTCCACACCGGCGGAGGCGTAGGTGATGGGGGTGCGGCTGCTCGTCTCAGTCATCGGCTCGCTTTCGTGGTGAGGGACTCCGGGGCGGCGGCCGGTGCGTCGTCGGCATCCGCGCTGCGGGGCTGTGCCTGCGGCTCCTCCCGAGCGGTCTCGTCCTCGAGGATCTCCTGCCGCAGGGACGGGTCCTCGGCGCCTCCGGCGTAGCCTTCCGCACTGCTCTGGCCGTCGGCGTCTGAGGTCCCGGGGAAGAGCTCGAACTCGGCGTCCGGGCCGGGCTCGCAGCCGGCCTGCACGCGACGGTTGGGCATCCCGGGAAGAAGCGGCTGCTCCAGCAGGAGCTTGCCGCGACGGTCCTCGGGGGGCAGCTCAATCGGGTACTGGCCTGAGAAGCAGGCGGTGCACAGCGTGGAGCGCGGCTGTCCGGTGGCGGCGATCATGCCGTCTTCGGAGATGTAGGCCAGCGAATCGGCACCCACCGCCTGGGTGATCTCCTCAAGGGTGGCTCCGTTGGCGATCAGCTCAGCCCGGGTCGCGAAGTCGATGCCGTAGAAGCAGGGCCACTTGATGGGCGGGGAACTGATCTTCACGTGAATCTCCGCGGCACCGGCCTCACGCAGCATCCGCACGATCGCCCGCTGAGTGTTGCCGCGGACGATGGAATCGTCGACGACGACGACGCGCTTGCCGCGGACCACATGAGCCTGAACGTTGAGCTTGAGCCGGATGCCCAGCTGCCGCAGCGTCTGGGACGGCTGGATGAACGTACGGCCCACGTAGGAGTTCTTGATGAAGCCCTGGGCGAAGGGCAGCCCCGACTGCTCGGCGTAGCCCACCGCTGCAGGGGTGCCGGACTCGGGCACGGGGATGACGATGTCGGCGTCGTGCGTGTCCTCCCGTGCCAGCTGGCGGCCCATCTCCACGCGGGACTCGTAGACGGAGCGGCCGTTGATGTTGGCATCAGGGCGTGCCAGGTAGACGTACTCAAAGACGCAGCGGGCCGGCTTGGACTCGGCAAACCGGTGGGAGCGCACGCCGTCGGAGTCGATGGCGATGAACTCGCCGGGCTCGATCTCGCGAATGATGGAGGCGCCCACGGTGGCCAGAGCCGACTGCTCGGAGGCGACCACCCAGCCGCGATCCAGGCGTCCCAGCACCAGGGGGCGCACGCCCTGCGGGTCACGGGCGGCGTAGAGGGTGTGCTCGTTCATGAACACCAGGCAGAACGCGCCCTTCAGCGTCGGCAGCAGGGCCATGGCCTGCTCCTCCAGGGATTCGCCGGGCTGGTCCTTCAGCAGGGCGGTCACCAGGGCGGTATCAGTGGTGTTGCCCTGGGCGAGTTCGCCGAAGGTCGTCTTGCCGTGGCGCTCCACGAGGCGGTCGCGCAGATCCGCGGAGTTGGTGAGGTTGCCGTTGTGCCCCAGCGCCACGGTGCCGTGGGGGGTATCCCCCAGGGTCGGCTGGGCATTGGACCACTGGTTGGCGCCGGTGGTCGAGTAGCGGCAGTGGCCCACCGCAATGTGTCCGGAGAGGGCGCTGAGGGTGGACTCGTCGAAGACCTGGGAGACCAGGCCGATGTCTTTGTAGACGTGGATGCGCTTACCGTCGGAGGTGGCGATGCCCGCAGACTCCTGACCGCGGTGCTGCAGCGCGTAGAGCCCGTAGTAGGTGAGCTTGGAGACTTCTTCGCCGGGTGCCCATACCCCGAAGACCCCGCATTCATCCTGCGGAAGAGGGTCCTCGTCCAGAAGGTTGTGGTTCAGCAGCCCGTCGCCGCGTCTCACGATGCGGTGCCCCTCTCGATACGTTCAATGGTGCGCCTCTGCGCCTTGGTGCGGCTGCGCTTCTCCAGCAGGAGCCATAGCGTGGCAAAGATCGCCAGGCTGGGGAAGGCGAAGACGAAGGTCAGGTACCCCAAGGAACTCCCGCGCGAGTAGTCCTGGGCGGGGGCGGTGGAGTACACCACGACGACGGCGGCAGTGAACGCCACGGCCACAGCGGCCACCAGGAAGGGGACCAGCTTGGGGGTGGAACGAACTGTCACCTGCCGGTGCTGCTCGTGCGAAGACATATCCACCAGTCTACTGGGTAAACGGACTGTGAATTTTCCGGTGCCGGACTCGGTGTCCTAGCGCGCCAGCAGCGGCAGCACCGCGGAGAGGTCCGCGCGGATTCCGGAGGCGGAGATGCGGCCCGCCGCGGAGGCATCCTCCCAGCTCAGGCGGCCCGTGGCGAGCTCAAGCCAGGTGGCGGCGTCGAACTCCACCACATTCGGAGGTGTGCCGCGGGTATGGCTGGGGCCCTCGATGCACTGGGTTACGCCCAGCGGCGGCACCCGTACCTCCACAGAGTTGCCCGGGGCCCGCTCGGCCAGCTCCTCCAGCAGGAACCGGACCGCCGTGGCGGTGGTGCGACGGTCCACGGCGCGGCCTTCGGTGTGGGCGGTGGCCCAGGAGCTCACCGCCGCGGCGCCTGTCTCGTGGGCGATGCGTCGTCGTGCCATATGCTCCTTAAGACTTTCAGGCGTGATGGTCAGCGTCAGCTCACCGGGAGCCGCGAGGTCAGGGACCCGTGCGATCGGTGGGCCGGGTGTGCGCGCCACCTCGTGAAGAGCCGAGCGGGGCCCGTGCCCGCCGGCGGGACATCACAGTCGTGAGCTCACGGCCGAGGAGAGGCGCAGGCTGCCGACCACCTCATCGGAAGCCCCGCCCACAATGGGCTTGACGATCTTCTTCAGCACCTGAGACAGGGCGTCCAGGTCCACGGCGCCGTGGGCGGCCAGCAGGCTCAGGCCCACCAGGTTGTTCGCCCGGGCCGAGCCGTCGAGGGTCTTGACCGCCGCTGCCGTCCCGTCAGGGGCCGCCAGCACCAGCACGCCTTCGGCGCCGAGCTTGGCGATGATGCCCAGCTCCTCCATGACCACGGTGTTGGCCTCGCCCCGGCCGTGCACGGCCCACGGGTAGTCGAGCATGGCCTGAGCCACGGTGAAGGCATGGACCTCGGCGTCCCGGCGGCCGCGTCCACCCACGCCGACGGCGGAGGAGATCCTGCCCAGCCCGCGCGCCAGCCCGGTCAGGGAGACGGTCGGCGTGGGGGCTCCGCAGCCGTCCACCGCCACGGTGCCGGGCTTCTCCCCACAGTACTCCTCAATGACCTCTAGCACGGTCTGCTGCAGTGGGTGCTGGGGATCGGTGTAGGTGGCCAGCCGCCAGCCCCGTGTCCGGCAGGCGGCGAGGAACGCGGCGTGCTTGCCCGAACAGTTGAAGGCCAGCCGGGACTTTTCCTTGCCGGCCTCCAGGTGAATCTTCAGATCCTCGGTGCGCGAGGGGTAAGCGGTAGGGCAGAGCAGGTACGACTCATCGAGGCCCTCGGCCTTGAGCACGTCGGCGGCCAGCTCCTGGTGTCGACGGGAGCCCACGTGGGAGCCGCAGGCCAGGGCCACGGCTTCGGGGGAGATCAGCGCGCCGGCGCGCAGCGAGGCTACGGCCTGCAGGGGCTTCAGCGAGGACCGGGGAAAGATCGGCTTCTCAGGCGCGCCCAGGGACTCCAGGACCTGACCGTCCGGCCCCACCAGCACCGCCGAGCCCAGGTGCCGCGACTCCACGGCCCCGCCTCGAGTGACCACGGCCAGCTCGGCCGATTCTGCTGCGGTGGCCGTGTGCGGAAGGTCCGGGGCGCCAGTGCCGCGCCCTGCGGCGGAGGATTCGGTGCTCATGGAGACAAAGTCTACGGTCGGGTCTTCCGGTCCAGCACGTGCCAGCCGATAGGCTGGATGATCGTGAAGGTTCTTGTGGTGGGCCCCGGCGGCCGAGAGCACGCAATCATCCGCGCCCTGCAGCGCGATCCCTCCGTGGAGACCGTGGAGGCGGCGCCCGGCAATGCCGGCATCGCACGCGACGTGCTCTGTCACGCCGTTGATGCCCAGGACGGGCAGGCCGTGGCGGCCCTGGCGGCCGAGCGCTCCGCTGACCTGGTGGTCATCGGGCCCGAGGCTCCCCTGGCCGCGGGGGTGGCCGACGCGGTGCGCGCCGCCGGCATCCCGGTCTTCGGCCCCTCGAAGGAGGCCGCCGCGCTCGAGGCCTCCAAGGCGTTCGCCAAAGAGGTGATGGCCGCCGCGGGCGTCCCCACCGCCGAGGCCGTCCACGCCGCCGAGATCGACCAGGCCGCACAGGCCCTGGACCGGTTCGGCGCTCCCTATGTGGTCAAGGATGACGGCCTGGCAGCGGGTAAGGGCGTAGTGGTCACCGAAGACCGCGCCGCCGCCCTGGCCCACGCCGAGGCCTGCTTCCAGGCGGGCGGGTCGGTCGTGATCGAGGAGTTCCTGGACGGACCGGAGGTCTCCCTCTTTGTGCTCTCCGACGGAGAGCACCTAGTGCCGCTCTCCCCGGCCCAGGACTTCAAGCGCATCTTCGACAACGACGAGGGTCCCAACACCGGCGGTATGGGCGCCTACACGCCCTTGGACTGGCTGGAGGGTTACACCGAGACCCACGACGACGGCGTCACGCGCGACTTCACCCAGATCGTGATGGACCGGGTAGCCGCACCCACTGTGGCCGAGATGGCCCGCCGCGGCACTCCGTTCGTAGGGGTCCTCTACTGCGGACTGGCCGTGACCTCCCGCGGGGTTCGGGTGGTCGAGTTCAACGCCCGCTTCGGAGACCCCGAGACCCAGGCCGTCCTTGAACGCCTCCAGACCCCGCTGGGCCAGCTGCTGCTGGACTGCGCCACCGGCAGCCTCGGAGCAGACCGCCAGCTCACCTGGCGCGACGGCTACGCCGCCGACGTGGTCATGGCGGCGCAGAACTACCCCGAGAGCCCCCGCAAGGGTGATGTGATCACCGGCGTGGAGGACGCCGCGGCCCTGGAGAATGTGGCCGTGCTGCATGCCGGCACTGCCACCGACGACGACGGCTCCCTCGTCACCGCGGGCGGTCGGGTTCTGGCCGTGGTCGGCACCGGATCCACCCTCGCCGAGGCCGTGGACCGCGCCTACGCCGGGGTGAAGAGGATCTCCTGGCCTGGGGCCCAGCACCGCACCGACATCGCGAGCAAGGCACTCGCTGGCGAGATCCAGGTGGGATACCGGGCAGGCGGGAGCACCTCCGAGTCCGGTGACGGCGTCGTCGTCTCCGGATCAGCGCCGGCGGAGACGGCACCGGAGCTGCCCGGCTGGATCCACGTGAACTCCGGCAAGGTTCGTGAGCTCTACCGTCCGGCGCCGGACTCGCCCTGGGCGGATCAGAGCGTGCTGCTCATGGTCGCCACCGACCGGATCAGCGCCTATGACCATGTGCTCGAGCCAGGGATCCCGGACAAGGGGATCATCCTGAACCAGCTGAGCTTGTGGTGGTTCAACAAGCTTGCCGAGGCGGGGATCCCGAATCACGTGGTCTCCACCGAGGTGCCGGAGCAGGTCGCAGGCCGGGCCATCATTGTGCAGGAGCTGGACATGGTCCCGGCAGAGGCCATTGTGCGCGGCTACCTCACCGGTTCCGGGCTCGCTGAGTACCGCGAGACCGGAACCGTCACCGGTATCGAGCTGCCCGCAGGCCTGACCGACGGGTCCCGGCTGCCGAGCCCGATCTTCACGCCCTCCACCAAGGCGGAGCAGGGCGATCACGATGAGAACATCAGTTTCGCCCAGCTTCAGGAGCGGCTCGGGGCAGCCTGCACGCTGCAGGCCAGCACCGACGGCGCCGACCTGGCCCGCCGAGTACGGGAGCTGGCACTGAACATCTACACCCTGGCCGAGGAGACCGCGCGCGAGGCCGGAGTGATCTTGGCGGACACCAAGTTCGAGTTCGGCCTGGACGCGGACGGCATCCTGGTGCTCGCCGATGAGGTGCTGACCCCGGACTCCTCCCGCTTCTGGCCGGCCGAGGAGTGGGAGCGGCACGTCGCCCAGGGCAAGCCCCAGCCCAGCTTCGACAAGCAGTACGTGCGCAACTGGCTCACCAGTGAGGCCTCTGGATGGGACCGCGCCTCCGGTCAGGTCCCGCCGGCGCTGCCGTCCGAGGTGGTCGCCGCGACTCGCGAACGCTACCTGGATGCCTACCGGCGCCTGACGGGTTCTGACCTGCAGCTCTGAGGTCAGGAGGCAGTCCGGGCTGAACCACACGGTTCAGGAATCATCCAGGAAGCGTCCAGCCGGAGTTCCCCTGGTGTCAAGCCGGCTCTCCCATGATGGGGAACAAGACAGGCTGGCGCCGTGCCAGCGCCCCCATTGCCCAAGGAGAACCACCATGCTTGAGTCACTTCTGGCGGCCCCCGTCATCGCCACCAACAACACCGGCCTGCTCAGCGGGGTCGGCATTATTGGTCTCATCCTGATCATCGTGGCGATCGTCATGGTCTGGCGCTCGAGCCTGGGCACCGTGCCGAAGGTCCTGCTGACCATCCTGGCGATCATCTTCCCGGTGGTCGGCTCGATCATTGCGATCGTCATCGCCGCTACCCGCAAGGCCTGACACGCCTCGTCGCACAAGCCCCGGCCGAGCAGATGGGCCGGGGCTTGTGCGTGTGTGCCTGCACCGCGCCAGCCCGGTTCGCTTCCCGGGGCCGCTGACTTTCCGCCGCGCTCGCGCCCTGCTTGCGCCGCGCTCGCGCCGCGCTCGCGCCGCGCTGAGCGCCTCGCCCTCCGCCCGTCGCGAAAACGAGTGGAACATTTCTACCGCAAAACGGCGCTCTGACCGCGTGATTCCGGGAAAAATCTTCCACTCGATCCGGCAGTCGCTGATCTGACGCCCTGGCGCTGGCCTAGTACCGTATGTCCAGGCCTATTCTGCGCACAGGGAAGAGCTGCATGAACTTCAAGAAGATCTTCACCGGCCCGCTGTTCTGGATTCTCCTGGCAGTGGTGCTTCTGCTCGTCGTCGTGCCCCTGCTCTTCAGCTCCTCGGGAGCCGGACAGCGTGTGGACACCAACGTGGGCATGGAGCTCATCGAAGAGGGGCAGGTCAAAGAGGCCAGGGTCGACGACGGTGACTCCCGCGTAGACCTCACCCTCACCGAGCCCTACGAAGAAGACGGCCGCGAAGTGGGCGAGTCCGTCCACTTCCACTTCTCCGCAGCACGTGCTGAGACCGTGGCGCAGACCATTGCCGACGCTGACCTCGAGGGCTACACCGACGAGCCCGAGCAGTCGAACTGGCTGCTGTCGATGCTCGGCTTCATGATCCCCTTCCTGCTCATCGCCCTGCTGTTCATCTGGCTGCTGACTCGTATGTCCGGCGGCGGCTCGCGGGTCATGCAGTTCGGCAAGTCCAAGGCCAAGATGTTCGACAAGGACATGCCCCAGGTGACCTTCGCCGACGTCGCCGGCGCTGAGGAGGCCGTGGAGGAACTCCACGAGATCAAGGAGTTCCTCTCCGAGCCGGAGAAGTTCCAGCGCCTCGGTGCGAAGATCCCCAAGGGCGTGCTGCTCTACGGGCCGCCCGGCACCGGTAAGACCCTGCTGGCCAAGGCCGTGGCTGGTGAGGCCGGGGGCTCCTTCTACTCCATCTCCGGCTCTGACTTCGTGGAGATGTTCGTGGGTGTCGGCGCCTCCCGAGTGCGCGACCTCTTCAAGCAGGCCAAGGAGAACGCCCCGGCCATCATCTTCGTGGATGAGATCGACGCCGTCGGCCGTCAGCGCGGCGCAGGCGTGGGCGGCGGCAACGACGAGCGCGAGCAGACCCTGAACCAGCTGCTGGTGGAGATGGACGGCTTCGACGCGAACACCAACATCATCGTCATCGCTGCCACCAACCGCCCCGACGTGCTGGACCCCGCTCTCCTGCGTCCGGGCCGCTTCGACCGCCAGATCCCCGTGGAGGCCCCGGACTTCGCCGGCCGGAAGGCCATCCTGGCTGTCCACGCCAAGGGCAAGCCCATGGTGGATGACCTGGACCTCGAGTCCGTGGCCCGGAAGACCCCGGGCTTCACTGGTGCCGACCTGGCCAACGTGCTCAACGAGGCCGCGCTGCTCACCGCCCGCTCCAACGCCGACCTGATCGATGACCGCGCCATCGATGAGGCCATCGACCGCGTCATGGCCGGCCCGCAGAAGCGCACCCGTCTGATGAAGGACCACGAGCGCCGCGTCACCGCCTACCACGAGGGTGGCCACGCCCTGGTGGCGGCTGCCCTGAACTACTCGGCCCCGGTCACCAAGATCACGATCCTGCCCCGCGGCCGCGCCCTGGGCTACACCATGGTGGTGCCCGAGGATGACAAGTACTCGACCACCCGCAACGAGCTGCTGGATCAGATCTCCTATGCCATGGGCGGGCGAGTCGCTGAGGAGATCGTCTTCCACGACCCCTCCACCGGCGCGGCCAACGACATCCAGAAGGCCACCGACACTGCGCGAAAGATGGTCACCGACTACGGCATGAGCGCCAAGGTCGGCTCCGTGAAGCTCGGTTCCGGGGACACCAACCCGTTCCTGGGTAAGGAGATGGCCACTGGCAAGGAGTACTCCGAGGCGCTTGCCGCCATCGTGGACTCCGAGGTGCGGGCCATCATTGATGAGGCCCATGACGAGGCCTACTGGGCGCTGACCGAGAACCGGCACGTGCTGGACCGCCTTGCGGAGGAGCTGCTGCGGGTGGAGACCCTGGGCGCCAAAGAGATCGCTGAGATCTTCCGCGACGTGAAGAAGCGCCCCAAGCGCGAGGTGTGGGAGTCCTCCCCGGGACGCCCCATCGTGGTGACCTCTCAAACCGTTGATCAGGATGGCCAGTGACGCTCAGCTCTCCGGAGACTACGCTCTCCTCCATGTCAGTTGACCTGCCACGCATTGAAGCCGCCGTTCGCGAGATCCTTCTCGCCGTGGGGGAGGACCCCGAGCGCGACGGCCTGAAGGACACCCCCGCCCGAGTGGCGCGGGCCTACGAAGAGGCCTTCCGCGGCCTGCGCGAGGACCCAGCCGAGCTGCTGGGCACCACTTTCGACATCGGCCACGAGGAGCTCGTGCTGGTGCGCGACGTGCCTTTCTACTCGATGTGCGAGCACCACCTGGTGCCCTTCTACGGCAACGCCCACATCGGCTACATCCCGGCCGCGGAGGGCAAGGTCACCGGACTGTCCAAGCTCGCGCGGCTGGTGGACACCTTTGCCAAGCGCCCCCAGGTCCAGGAGCAGCTGACCACCCAGGTGGTCGACGCCCTCATGGAGCATCTGCACCCTCAGGGCGCGATCGTGGTGGTCGAGGCCGAGCACCTGTGCATGTCCATGCGCGGGGTCTCCAAGCCCGGGGCCAAGACCATCACCTCAGCTGTGCGCGGTCAGCTGCGCGACTCCGCGACCCGAGCGGAGGCCATGAGCCTGATTCTCCACGGCCGATGAGCATGCAGAGTTCCTGCTTCCGCAGTTCGAGTCACTTCGGTGCCCGTCTACGGCCCCAGGAGGGTGCACCGTGACTCAAAGTGCTGAAGCAACGCCGGGGACCGCAGGGTTGAGGCCCCGCACCCTGGTGATGGGCATTCTGAACGTCACCCCGGACTCCTTCTCCGACGGCGGCCAGCACGACGACGTCGACTCCGCCCTCGACCACGCCCGGCGCCTGCTCGCTGAGGGCGCCGACATCATCGACATCGGCGGGGAGTCCACCCGCCCCGGTGCAGACCCGGTGTCCCCGCAGGATGAGCAGCGGCGGATCCTGCCGGTCCTGGAGCAGCTGCTGGCCCTGGGGGTTCGCCTCTCGGTGGACACCCGTCACCCGCAGACCGCCCGCGCAGCCTTGCAGCTGGCCGGCCCCCGGGCCCCAGAGCTCATCATCAACGACGTCTCCGGCCTGCTTACCCACCCGGAGATGCCCGCCGTCATCGCGGAGTTCAGCACCAATGAAGCGGGTCCGGAGATCGTCATCACGCACAATCGCGGCGACTCCCGGACCATGCAGCAGCGCACCGACTACGCCGACGTCGTCGCGGAAGTCCTCGACGAGCTCATGGAAATCCGCCAGCGGTACCTGGCGGCAGGTGTGCCCCAGGAACGGATCATTCTGGATCCCGGGATCGGGTTCTCCAAGACCCACGAGCAGAACTGGGAACTCATCAAGCACCTGCACCGCTTCACGGCCACCGGACACCGATGCCTCCTGGGCGTCTCCCGCAAGGGATTCCTCGGTGCGGTCCTCGCTGCCGACGGCGTCCAGGGCGAGCCCGAGCGCCGGGACGTGCTCACCGCCATGCTGAGCGCCCAGGCTGCTGAGACCGGGTTCTGGGCGGTACGTGTGCATCATGTGCAGCTCAACCGCGATGCCGTGACCTATGCCTCCTTCACGGGTGCGGCGCCGCGTCCGTAGGGCGGGACGTCCGCGCCCGAGTCCTTGCGTGGTGGCGTAGCCTAAGAAGGACAACGAGCTGGAACCCCGACGCAGCCGCAGGATGCGGTGGGAAAGCGAGTGAAAGTGAGTGACCTGATCCGGCTGACCGGTCTTCGCATGACCGGCTACCACGGCGTCTTCGACTTCGAGAAGACCGAAGGCCAGCCTTTTGTGGTGGACGCGGAGCTCGAACTCGACCTCACCGCCGCCGCCCGGACCGACAATGTCATCGACACGGTCTCCTACGCGGACGTCGCCGACCTCATCGAGGACGTCGTCAGCAAGGAGCGCTTCGACCTCATCGAGACTCTCGCCGACACGATCGCCCGGGCCATCCTCTTCTCCGATGAGCGAATCCGGGCCACCACCATCACGGTGCACAAGCCCCGGGCTCCGCTCACCCAGGAGTTCGACGACGTGTCCATCACCGTACGCCGGGCGCGCGAAGATCTGGACCCGATGCTGGTGACCATCGGCACCGGCAGCGTCCCGCGCATCATGAAGCAGATGGAGGCCGAGGCCGCCGCCGACAATGCCGCCCCCACCCGTGACCCGGATCTGCCCGCCTCCTTCCCGGTCCGTGCGGTCCTGGCGCTGGGCTCCAACCTGGGGGACTCCCGTGCCACCCTGGCCTCCGCCGTCGATGCGCTGAAGGCCGCAGAGGGCGTTACCCTGCTGAACACCTCGCCGCTGGCACGCACGAAGCCCGTCGGCGGACCGGACAACCAGCGCGACTACCTCAACCAGGTGGTGGAGATCGAAACTCAACTCTCCCCCCACGAGCTGCTGAACCTGGTGCAGCGCGTCGAAGAGGAGCACAACCGGGTCCGCGAGGAGCGCTGGGGTCCGCGCACCCTCGACGTCGACATCGTCACCTACGCGGGGGCCGTCATCGATTCCCCACGTCTGCAGGTCCCGCATCCCTCGGCTGCCGAGCGGGCCTTTGTGCTGCTGCCCTGGTCCTGGATGGACCCGGTGGCGCTGCTGGACGGCACCCCCGTCCGTGAACTGGCCGTCCAAGCCGCCGACCACGGTGATGTGGAGCGCCTCGAGTGAACCAGCTGCGCCCCCTGTGGCTGCTGATCATCGCCGCCTCGGCCGCGCTGGCCGGGTATCTCGCGACGATCGGCATGGTCTCCGCGGGTCAGTCCTCACCGGTACTTCCCCTGTCCTCGGCCGTCACCCTGGCGGCGGTGGGTCTGATCGTCCTGGTTCTCGGGATTGTGGTGGGCTGGGACCAGCGGCGCCTGCAAAGCGCGGCTCGTGAGTCCCAGCGGCAGAAACGCAGCGGGGAGTCGCCGTCGTACTCGCGCCCCCGGCGTCGTCTGCACCCGCTGCAAGCCGCCCGCGTGGTTGCCGCGGGCCAGGCCTGCGCCTATGCAGGAGCGCTCATCGCGGGCTGGCACGGGGGAGTGCTGCTGGACCTGGGGTCCGCCGCAGGGCTGAGAGCCCCTAATGCCTCATCAGCACTGGTGATGATGATCGGTGGCCTGATCTGGGTGATCATTGGGTTTGTGGTGGAGTCCCTGTGCCGCATTCCCCCTGAGGACGGCGGCTCCCTCGGGCAGAGGGATGACACCACGCGCGGCTTCGATGAAGAACCCGGCACCGGCTACGCCCGTCAGGCGCTGCCTCGCCACATCCACCGATGACGCGCACCGCCGTCCGAACCCGGACGGCGCGTGAGAACTTTTCATACTCTCTACGAAGGAGGGACATGCGCTCAGAGGCCATCGACCCGACCGGTGTCGAATGGGCACGGGTGGACCCCACATACATCCCCATCCGTGTGGTGGGCACACTGGTGGGATGGCTCATCACCGCCATCGTGATCGCCGTTCCCCTGGTGCTCAGCTGGACCGGGGTCTGGGTGCAGTTTCCCCTCTGGCTGCAGATCCCGGTGATCGTGGTGGTGGTTCTCTGGGCTGCCGCAGACCTTCTCCTGACTCCGCGCCGGGTGCGCGCCATCGGCTACTACGAGCGCGAGGACGACCTGCTCATTCGTAGCGGCCTGCTGTGGCAGCGCGTGGTGGCGGTGCCCTACGGTCGTCTGCAGTACGTGGACATCGAAGCCGGCCCCATCATGCGCCGCTTCGGCATCTGCACGGTGCAGCTGAAGACGGCCTCGGCCTCGACCGATGCCAAGATCCCCGGCGTCCGGCGCGAGGAGGGTGCACGCCTGCGCGATGAGCTCTCCGCCCGCGGTCAGGCCCGACTGGCAGGCCTGTGATGAGCAGCCCGCACGACGACGCCTCACCCGAGCGCACCGGGCCGGAAACCGTCCCGGCCGAGGCCGGCCCGACACCGGCCAACGAGGCCTGGTTCGACGTCTCCTGGCACAAAGTCCATCCGCTGAGCCCGCTGGTGCGCGGCTGGACCATCATAGTGGGCCTGCCCGCGGTGGTCTTCGGCTACAACTGGGAGATGTGGGCGGATATCTGGCAGGCCTGGCGCTCCGGGGAGCTCGCCGAGAACCTGCAGCAGAACCCCACCCCCTACATGATCGGCGGAGCCATCTTTGCGCTGGTGGTGGTGCTGATCTTCGGCGGCTTCGTCCTCTCCTGGTGGTTCACCCGCTACCAGATCACCGATGAGCACGTCATGGTCAAGTCCGGGATCTTTGTGCGCCAGCACCGTCAAGCACGCATTGACCGGGTGCAGGCTGTGGACCTGCGGCAGCCCCTGCTGGCCCGCTTCACCCGGCTGGCCGAGCTGAAGTTCGAGGTCGCCGAGGGCGACGGGACCGCGGCCACTCTGGCGTTCCTGAAGAAGTCCGAGGCCGAGGAACTGCGCAACGAGATTATGGACCGCGCAGCCGGGCGCACCGCTGCTCCCACCGCCGAGACGCACGACGCCGACACCTCCCCCGGCTCCCGCCCCGCGCCGGGCTCCGAGGGCGAGCTCAGCGGTGGCCACGAGCACTCACCAGAGGGGGCCGAACGCGGCGGTTTGGCACCCGGGGGTACACCTGTGCGACCCGGGATTCACGACCGGCACATCACCCAGGTGCCCGTGGGGCGCCTGATCGGTTCGGTGATCGTGGGTGTGGGCACCCTCATGCTGCTGGGACTGCTGCTGGGATGGGCGGTGGTGCTGGGCGGCATCGGGCTGGTGGTGCTGGCGTTCACCGAAGAGGGTTTTGAGGAGCTGTCCGGGGCGCTGAGCACGGTGCCATTCCTGATCCCGGTGCTGATCGCCGGAGTCTTCAGCTACTACAACGAGTTCTCCTCAGGCTTCCGCTTCACCGCCACCATGACCGGCGCCGGACTGCGTCTGAAGTACGGACTCCTGGAGACCACCACGCAGACCATTCCGCCCGGACGCGTGCAGGCCATTCAGATCCAGCAGCCGATGCTGTGGCGGCCCTTCGGGTGGTACCGGGTGATCGTCAACGTCGCCGGCTACGGAGAGACCGGTCGCACCACCCTGCTGCCGGTGGGACGGCGTGAGGACGCCATGCTGATGGCCTCCGAGATGTTCCCTGACCTGCAGGTGGAGAACCCGGAGCAGCTGTTCCTGCACGGACTTCAGGGCAGCGGCACCGAACTCGGCTTCAGTGAGGTGCCGGCCCGGGCGCGCGTCTTTGACCCGCTGGTGCGCCGTCGTCGGGGGTTCTTCGCGACCCCCTCCACGCTGATGATCCGCGACGGGCGCCTAACCCGCCAGCTGACCATGGTGCCCCATGAACGGATCCAGTCGGCGTCCCTGGAGCAGGGTCCGTTGGCGCGCAGCAAGCGCATTGCGACCCTGCTGCTCCACTTGCCCTCAGGGCCCATCACCCCGCGGGTGAAGAACCAGGACATCGACGCCGTCCGGGACCTCTTTGAGCAGGAGGCCGCCTATGCTGCCGTGGCCCGCCGCCTGTCTGACCGCAACCAGTGGATGCTGCCCGAGGAGCTCCACGAGTTCGAGAAGATGGTCGAGGACGTTGTCCAGGAGCAGGACGAGCCAGGGCCGCAGGTCGGGCAGAGCGAGCCGGCCGAGACGGCGGAACAGGCCGCGCCGATGGCACCGAGCGGGCCCACTGCACCGGGCCGCCCCGGGACACCCCAGGGATCCCGGGTACGCCAGGACCCCGGCGGCACCGGGCAATTGTGAGCGCTCTGGTCGGAGGCGGCCGCGGCGAGCGGCGAATAGTCGTTGCTTCCGCACTTGTCGCCACCGAGGAGGGTCGCTGACCTCAAAAAGTCGATCCTGGTGACTCATACTGCGGAAGCAACGGACTAGGCTGGTCCGCTGTGAGCACCCCGATCGATCCCTATGCCTCAGATCTGCCGCCTGCCCAGCGGGAGGGCCGCCTTGGCGTCGGTGTCATCTCAGCCGGCCGAGTCGGTGCGGTGCTGGGCGCGGCGCTGCGCAATGCCGGTCACCAGGTGGTGGGCGTCCACGCAGTTTCCGAGGCCTCCCGGGAACGCGCCGAGGCGCTGCTGCCGGAGGCCCCTGTGCTGGAGATCCCCGAGATCCTGCGCCGGGCAGAGCTGGTGCTGCTGGCCGTGCCTGATGATGCTCTGGAGCCGCTGGTCACCGGTCTGGCGGAGGCTGGGCACTTCCACACCGGTCAGCTGGTGGTACACACCTCGGGGCGCGCTGGCACCGGCATCCTCAGTCCGGCGGAGCAGGCCGGGGCACTGACCCTGGCCATCCATCCTGCGATGACGTTCACCGGCATGAGCCTGGACCTGCAGCGGCTGTCTGCCTGCGCCTTCGCGGTCACGGCTGACCCCTCGGTACTGCCGGTGGCGCAGGCGCTGGCCGTGGAGATGGGCGGGGAACCCGTGGTCATCGTCGAGGAGGACCGCGGCATCTACCACGCGGCCCTGGCCCACGCATCGAACCACCTGAACATCCTGACGGCCCAGTCCGCTCAGCTGCTGCGCGGGATCGGGGTAGAGCAGCCCGACCGGGTGCTGGGGCCACTCATGCGGGCGTCTCTGGACAACGCGCTGGCCTCCGGGGAAGGATCGCTCACCGGGCCTGTGGCGCGCGGGGACGTGGGCACGGTGCGCCAGCACCTGATGCTGCTCGCCGGCTCCGGCCTGCCCGCCGATATCCGCGGTGCCTACGTGGCCATGGCGCGCTCGGCCACGCAGCGAGCGTTGGAGCGCGGTCTGATCAGCGAGACCACCGCCGCGGAGCTCCTCGACGCCCTCGCCTAACGATCAGCTGCTCTGCCCGCCTCAGCCTCCCGCGCGAGCAGGCTGCGCTTGATCTGAGTGCCGAAGGCGAATCCGCCAAGCCCGCCATCGGTGCGGATCACCCGGTGGCAGGGCACAAACAGTGCCGCGGCGTTGCTGGCACATACGGAGGCAGCCGCGCGCACCGCGGCCGGATTGCCGGTCAAGTCCGCGAACTGGGCATACGTCACCGGGTGCCCGGGGGCCACAGTTCGCAGGACCTCCCAGGCTCGGATGCGGTACGGACCTGAGATTTGCCTCACGGGCACCTGATCGATCGCGGCGAGATCCCCGCGGTAGTAGGCCTCTGCGGCGGCCACCGCCTGCTCGAGGGCCGCGCCCGCCCCGGGCTCCAGCAAGGCGGGCCGCAGTCGCGGGTGCGTCCGGCTGACCAGGGCTTCTGTGTCATCGGTCCACCCGGAGGCGAGGACGGCGTCGTCGTCGGCAATGATCGTCAACGGGCCGTCAGGTGTGCTGAGGGTCGCGTATCCGGCGTGGATATCCATGCAGGCACTGTAAAGCAGCCCGGCGGACGTGGCTATGCTGTCCCGGTGAGAAAACCCCAGGTCTTCACCACCGTCCAGGATTTCCGCGCAGCGCTCAGCGAGTTTGTCCGCCACCACTCGGCCCTGAAGCCCACCGTGGGCCTCGTGCCAACCATGGGCGCGCTGCACTCTGGGCACGCCGCGCTGATCGACGCCGCCCGCGCCGACTCCGACATTGTCCTCGCCTCCATCTTTGTGAACCCGCTGCAGTTCGACGACGACGCCGACTACCGTCACTATCCGCGCGACCTCGACTCCGACCTCGAGCTCCTCGGCGCCCACGGTGTGGACCTGGTCTTCGCCCCGGACGTGCAGGAGATGTACCCCGGCTTCCCCGAAGCTCCGCAAGTTAGCGTCACCGCCGGCGCGATGGGCCGGCTGTGGGAGGGCGCCTCCCGCCCGGGGCACTTTGACGGCGTGGCCACCGTGGTGACCAAGCTGTTCGCGATCATGAAGCCGCCGGCCCCCTCCAGGTTCCACGCGTGGTTCGGAGAGAAGGACGCCGAGCAGGTGGCCATCATCCGCCGCATGACCACCGACCTGAACTTGCCGGTCACCATTCGCTCCCTGCCGATCGTGCGCGATGACCAGGGGCTCGCGCTCTCCAGCCGCAACCAGCGACTCAGCCCGGAGGACTACGAGGCCGCGCTGCACCTTTCCCGGGCGCTCTTCACCCTGCGCGAGCGCGCCGCGGCCGGCGAGCCGCTGCGCGTTGACGAGGTCACCGCCCAGCTGAACCAGGCCGAGGGTGTGGACCTGGACTATCTGGTGGTCGTGGACCCCCAGACGCTGCAGGAGATCGAGCCGGCACAGGAGCCGGAAGGGGCCACCGCGGCGTCGGGTCCCCTTGCCTCGGAGGCCCTGGTGCTGATCGCCGCGCGGGTGGGACCGGTGCGGCTGATCGACAACATGCTGCTGACCCCGGCGCACTAGTGTGCTGAAACTGCAGCAGCAAAGGCCCCCACGCCTTCGATGCTGCAGTTTTGGCACACCAGATCCGCGAGCGCTCCTGGGCAGGCCTTAGGCTGGGACAAAACTGTCGGCAACGAAAGGCGTCCCCAGCCATGACTGCGACCTCCTTCCCCTATCTCGACGAGTCCGTGCGCCCGCAGGATGATCTGAACCTTCACGTCAACGGGCAGTGGCTCAAGACTGCCGAGATCCCTGCAGATCTGGACTCCTACGGTTCGTTCCTGGAACTGCGAGACAAGGCGGAGGCCGATGTCCGCGCCATCGTCGAGGAAGCCGCGGTGGCCTCCGCTGACTCCACCCCCCTGGACCCGGAGTTCGGGCCGATCCAGCAGCGTATTGGGACCTTCTACGCCGCCTTCATGGACGCCAGGCGTGCCGAAGAGCTCAAGCTGGCCCCCATCCAGGACCGGCTGGAGCGGATTGCTGGTATCAGTACCCCGGGTGAGCTGGTGCGCCTCTCCGCCCAGTGGCAGCGCGCCGGCATCGATGGTCTGCTCGCCGCCGGTGCCATGCGCGACGCCGGCAACCCCGAACGCATGCTCTGGCACCTTTTCCAGGATGGGCTGGGGCTGCCTGATGAGGCCTATTATCGCGAGGAGTCCTACGCGGAGATCCTCACCAAGTACCAGGAGCACCTGGTGCGCCTGCTGCGTCTGGGAGGAGTCGAAGCCGCCGAGGAGGCGGCAGCCGCCGTCGTCGCGCTGGAAAAGCGTCTGGCCCAGGCCCACTGGGACGTGGTCACCCTGCGGGATGCTCAGAAGCGCTACAACCTGAAGCCCCGCGCTGAGGTTGAAGAGCTCATGCCGTTGATCAGCGAGGCGATCCAGGGCTGGGGGCTCACCGAGTCTCAGGCCGCAGAGATCGTGGTGTCCCAGCCGGATGTCCTGCCGGCCTTCCAGAAGGCCCTCACCGAGGAGGCGCTGGAGACCTGGAAGCACTGGCTGCGCGTGCAGCTGCTGCGTGCCGCCGCCCCGCTGCTGCACCGGGAACTGGTGGAGGAGCACTTCGACTTCTACGCCCGCACCCTTAACGGCACACCGGAGCTGAAGGAGCGGTGGAAGCGCGGGGTGGCGCTCACCAACGCTCACCTGGGCGAGGATGTGGCGCAGATCTACGTGGCGCGCCACTATCCGCCCGAAGCCCGGGCTGCCATGGATGAACTCATCGAAGCGCTCATCGAGGCCTATCGCCGCTCTATCGCCACATTGGACTGGATGGGGGAGGAGACGCGTGCCAAGGCCCTGGAGAAGCTGGAGGCCTTCCGTCCCATGGTCGGCTACCCCTCCCGCTGGATCGACTACTCCGGGGTGGAGGTTGACCGGCAGGACCTGGTCGGCAATGTCATCCGCGCCTCAGAGGCGGCCTGGGACCGCGACGTCGCCAAGCTCGACGACGGTCCGGATCCGGAGGAGTGGCACATGACTCCTCAGACGGTCAACGCCTACTACCACCCGCTGGAGAACGTCATCTGCTTCCCGGCGGCGATCCTTCAGCTCCCCTTCTTCAGTGCTGAGCGGGACATGGCGCAGAACTTCGGAGCGGTGATCGGTCACGAGATCGGCCACGGTTTTGACGATCAGGGCTCGCGCTACGGTGCCGACGGTTCACTGACCAACTGGTGGACCGCTGCCGACCGCGAGGCCTTCGAGCAGCGTACGGCCAAGCTGGTGGATCAGTTCAACGGCCTGGCTCCCACCGTGGCGCCGGAGCACCACGTCAACGGAGAGCTGACCCTGGGAGAGAACATCGGTGACCTGGGCGGCATCGGCATCGCCCACAAGGCCTACAAGCTCTGGCTTCAGGGCCTGACCCTCTCCGAGTCCGCAGGCTCCGGGGAGGAGGAGGGGCCTTCATCCGGCGGTGCCTCCGCAGCCGCGACTCGCCGCGGTGACGGTCCTGACGATGTGCTCGACGGGCTGACCGGCGACCAGCGGTTCTTCTTCGCCTGGGCACAGGCGTGGCGCCACATCATCCGCAAGGAGCGGGCCATCACGCTGCTCTCGATTGATCCGCACGCCCCCGCTGAGTTCCGCGCTACCCAGCCGGTGAAGAATGTGGACGCCTTCCACGAGGCCTTCGGCACTGTTGAAGGGGACGGAATGTACCTGCCCCCGGAAGAGCGTGTCTCCATCTGGTAGTTCCGCCGCGGGAGAGTGACCAATTGCTCAAGTTCTACACCGTGTAGAAAATCGGCTGGTCCCCTAGAATAGCGGGGTGACTGAGCAGACTCCCTCCCCAGCAGCGTCCTCGACCGCCGAGCTCGACACCAATGACCAGCGCGCCGTGCGCATGGACAAGCGTGCCCGCCTGCTGGAGAAGGGGCTGCAGGCCTACCCTGTCGTGGTCGAGCGCACCAGCTCTCTGGCTGAGGTGCGCGAGCGTTTCCCCGACCTGGAGCCCGGCGCCTCCACCGGGGAGACCGTCTCGGTCACCGGACGGGTGATGTTCATCCGCAATACCGGAAAGCTCTGCTTCGCCACGCTCCAGGAGGGCGGCCCGCGGGGTCAGGGGACCCGGCTGCAGGCCATGATCTCCCTGGGTGAGGTGGGGGAGGAGGCGCTCGCCGACTGGAAGGCGCTCGTGGACCTCGGTGACCACGTCCGAGTCACCGGTGAAGTCATTGCCTCACGGCGCGGCGAGCTCTCCGTGATGGCCACGAGCTTTGAGATCGCCTCCAAGGCCATTCGTCCGCTGCCGGTGCTGCACGCTGACCTGAACGAGGAGACCCGGGTTCGTCAGCGCTACGCCGACCTGATTGTCCGCGACGAGGCCCGGCAGATGGTCTACACCCGAGCTGCCATCACTCGCTCCATCCGTGACACTCTGCACTCCCACGACTACGTCGAGGTGGAGACCCCGGTGCTGCAGCTGGTCCACGGTGGCGCTCACGCCCGGCCGTTCGAGACGCACCTCAACGCGTTCGACCAGGACATGACTCTGCGTATTGCCACCGAGCTCTATCTCAAGCGAGCCGTCGTCGGTGGAATCGACCGGGTGTACGAGATCGGTCGCGTCTTCCGTAACGAGGGTGTGGACTCCACCCACTCCCCGGAGTTCACGACCCTGGAGTCTTACGAGGCCTGGGCGGATATGTACGTGATGGCCGATCGCATGAAGGAGATGATCCTCAGCGCCGCCGACGCCGTCGGAGCCGGCCGCCAGATCGAAACCCCTCAGGGCACCATCAACCTCGACGGCGACTGGGCCTGGATCAGCGTCTACCCTGGCTTGTCCGAGGCGGTGGGACAGGAGATCACCCCGGAGACTGACGCGGAGACCCTTCGTCAGATTGCCGCCCAGCACGAGGTGAAGATTGACCCCGCATGGGACGCCCAGAAGCTCGTCATGGAGCTTTTCGGAGAGATCGTGGAGCCCACCCTGATTCAGCCGACTTTCGTCTGCGACTACCCGCCCATTGCCCAGCCTCTGGCGCGGCAGCACCGGGACAACCCGGACGTGATTGAGGCCTGGGATCTGATCATCGGCGGCATGGAGCGCGGCACTGCCTTTTCTGAGCTGGTGGATCCTGTGATTCAGCGGGAACGGCTAGTGGAGCAGTCCCGGAAATCAGCGGCCGGCGATGATGAGGCCATGCAGTACGACGAGGATTTCCTGCGCGCACTGGAGTACGGCGCCCCTCCGATGGGGGGCCTGGGGCTTGGCATTGACCGGTTGGTCATGCTCTTTACCGGCGCAGGAATCCGCGAGACCATTCTCTTCCCGCTCCTTAAGCCCGAGGCGTAAGGCGAATTCTCATGAATACCTTCTGGACCTATTTTGAAGTCCTGGCCCCCTCTATCGGCGTGGGTCTGGTCTTCTGGCTGGCCATTCGCTCGATTTTCCGCGCTGACAGGCAGGAACGCGCCACCGAAGCGCAAGTTCGACAGAGTCACGCAGAGAAAGACGATTAACCTGGTAGTTAGCTGGGAATTTTCGGCTTGCCCTTAAAACCGCTTTCTTGACACACTGGCCGCAATGCTAGAGCGTTCAAGCGCTGGTAGCATAAGTACTCATCCGCCCGCTCGGGCCTTCCCAAAGAAGAAGTATCCCGAGGGGCCTGTCATTGAGCAGTGAGGTGCTTTGAGTGGCTCAAAAAGTGGAAGTTGTCCTGGTCGATGATCTCGACGGCAGCGAAGCGAAAGAAACGGTCACTTTCGGCCTAGATTCTCGTCACTACGAGATCGATCTGTCCGAAGAGAATGCCAAAGAGCTCCGCGACACCCTGAAGAAGTACATTCGCAAGGGGCGCGCTGTTCCGCCGCCGTCGCCGCAGAACGAGGCCAAGGAAATCCGCGAGTGGGCAATCGCCAACGGCTATCAGGTCTCCAGCCGCGGGCGTCTGCACCGCGACATCGTTGAGGCCTACCGCAACGCCAAGAAGCGGTAGTCGCCGACCAAGCCCACGACGAACGGCCCGGCAGTCTGAGCACTTCAGGCGCCGGGCCGTTGTCGTCTTCGCCGAGTGCCCCGTCGTCGCACCTTTCCCCTGTGGCGAACAGGGGTGGAGACCTGCGGGCAGGGCCGTACTCTTGAGGTCTGGAGCATCAACGCTAGGAGTGTCTGTTGGCTATGTTCGAGAGATTTACTGATCGCGCCCGTCGCGTGGTTGTGCTGGCCCAGGAAGAGGCCCGCATGCTGAACCACAACTACATCGGCACCGAGCACATCCTGCTCGGCCTCATCCACGAGGGCGAAGGCGTAGCCGCCAAGGCCCTCGAATCCCTCGACATCTCGCTCGGCGGTGTACGCGAGAAGGTGCAGGAGAAGATCGGCCCCGGCCAGAACGCGCCCAGCGGCCACATTCCGTTTACCCCGCGCGCCAAGAAGGTGCTCGAGCTGTCTCTGCGTGAGGCGCTACAGCTGGGCCACAACTACATCGGCACCGAGCACATCCTGCTCGGGCTGATCCGCGAGGGCGAGGGCGTCGCCGCCCAGGTGCTCGTGGAGATGAACGCCGACCTCAACAAGGTTCGCCAGCAGGTCATCCAGCTGCTCTCCGGGTACTCCGGAGGAAGCCAGCAGGAGAAGGCCGGCGCCGGCGTCGGCAGCGGCGGTGGATCCGAGGGCGCCCCCGCAGGCTCCGTGGTGCTCGACCAGTTCGGCCGTAACCTCACCGCAGCTGCCCGCGAGGCGCAGCTGGACCCGGTAGTTGGCCGCGACTACGAGCGTGAGCGGGTCATGCAGGTGCTCTCCCGCCGTACCAAAAACAACCCCGTGCTGATCGGTGAGCCCGGCGTCGGTAAGACCGCCGTGGTGGAGGGTCTGGCCCAGGCCATCGTCAACGGCGATGTGCCGGAGATCCTCAAGGACAAGCAGCTCTACACCCTGGACCTCGGGTCTCTGGTGGCTGGCTCCCGTTACCGCGGTGACTTTGAGGAGCGCCTGAAGAAGGTGCTCAAGGAGATCCGCACTCGCGGTGACATCATCCTCTTCATCGACGAGATCCACACCTTGGTGGGTGCCGGTGCCGCCGAGGGCGCCATCGACGCCGCCAATATTCTGAAGCCGATGCTGGCCCGCGGTGAACTACAGACCATTGGTGCGACCACCCTGGATGAGTACCGCAAGCACATCGAGAAGGACGCCGCCCTGGAGCGTCGCTTCCAGCCCATCCAGGTGGCTGAGCCTTCGGTGGAGACCACCGTGCAGATCCTGCGCGGCCTGCGCGACCGCTACGAGGCCCACCACAAGGTCTCCATCACCGAGGAGGCCCTGGAGGCTGCGGCCAACCTGGCCCACCGCTACATCAACGACCGGTTCCTGCCGGATAAGGCGATTGACCTGATCGATGAGGCCGGTGCTCGTCTGCGCATCCAGCGGATGACCGCTCCGCCGGAGCTCAAGGAGTACGACGCGAAGATCGAGGACATCCGGCGCGAGAAGGAAGCCGCGATCGACGCTCAAGACTTCGAGGGTGCCGCCGCGCTGCGCGACAAGGAGCAGAAGCTCGTCGAGGAGCAGGCGGAGAAGAAGCAGTCCTGGGAGCGCACCAAGGATGACGAGATCGCCGAGGTGGATGCCGACCTGATCGCCGAGGTTCTGGCGTTCTCCACCGGCATCCCGGTCTTCAAGCTCACCGAGCAGGAATCCGACCGCCTCCGCCGCATGGAGGAGGAGCTGCACAAGCGGGTTATCGGCCAGGACGAGGCCGTCAAGAGCCTCTCCCGTGCCATCCGCCGCACGCGTGCGGGTCTGAAAGATCCCAACCGGCCTTCGGGAAGCTTTATCTTCGCCGGGCCCACCGGTGTCGGCAAGACCGAGCTGGCCAAGGCTCTGGCAGAGTTCCTCTTTGGTGACGAGGACGCGCTCATCACCCTGGACATGTCGGAATTCTCCGAGAAGCACACCGTCTCTCGCCTCTTCGGTGCCCCTCCCGGCTACGTGGGCTACGAGGAGGGCGGACAGCTCACCGAGAAGGTGCGGCGTCGTCCGTTCTCCGTGGTGCTCTTCGACGAGGTGGAGAAGGCCCATGCGGATCTGTTCAACTCTCTGCTGCAGATCCTGGAGGACGGCCGTCTGACCGATTCTCAGGGCCGTGTGGTGGACTTCAAGAACACCGTGATCATCATGACCACGAACCTGGGCACCAGGGACATCTCCAAGGGCGTGATGACGGGCTTCACCAGCTCCGAGGACACCACTACCAACTACGAGCGGATGAAGGGCAAGGTCAACCAGGAACTGCGTCAGCACTTCCGTCCTGAGTTCCTCAACCGCGTGGATGACACCATCGTGTTCCCGCAGCTGGAGCAGTCCGAGATCGTCAAGATCGTGGATCTGTTCGTGGATCGCCTTCGCAAGCGCCTTGCTGAGCAGGCGATGACTCTGGAGGTCTCCGGACCGGCGCGCGAGTTCTTGGCTGACAAGGGCTACGACCCGGCGATGGGCGCGCGTCCGCTGCGTCGGACCATCCAGAGCCTGATTGAGGACCAGCTCTCCGAGCGCATCCTCTACGGCGAGATTCCGCATGGTGCAGAGATCAGCATCGGGCTTAAGGGTGAAGGCGCAGACCGCGAGCTGACCTTCGACTGGAAGCTGCCGGCTGACCAGATCGAGGCCGCTGAGGAGCCTGCAGCTATCGAGAGCTGAGACCCGAGCAACCAGCGTATTCCTCTTCAGGGGGCCAGTCCTACGGGGCTGGCCCCCTCGTGTGCTCGGTAGTACTTGCCGTTTCGGCTTCTTGAAGGAATGGCCCCGTACGCCGCGTTCATCTGCGTGCCCATCTATGCCGAGGAGGGGATCTTGGGGACGCACCGTGATCGACGACTCTGCGACTGCCGGGTGTCACAGACGCTGTCCCACCCCGCCAGTAGGCTGGTCCAGACGGCCGGCGCCCCGGCCGGTCGCCACCACAGAGCAAGAGAGCAGAGCAATCAGTGGCCAAGAGCAAGTCCTCCAAGACTGCACCGACGTTTGAGTGCAGCGAATGCGGATGGCAGACCGTGAAATGGGTCGGCCGCTGCCCAGAGTGCCAGTCCTGGGGCACCGTTCAGGAGAAGGGGCAGACCGTGGCGCGCACGACGGCGGCCACTCACCTCGCAGCACCCGCCAAGACGATTGCTGAGGTGGACTCCTCGGTGGCGGAGTTCCGCGCCACCTCCATCGGTGAGCTTGACCGGGTGCTCGGCGGAGGGCTAGTCCCCGGAGCCGTGATTCTCATGGCGGGTGAACCCGGCGTCGGGAAGTCCACACTGCTGCTTCAGGTCGCCTCTGCGGTGGCGCGGACCCACCCTTCTGAGTCAGTCCTTTACCTCACGGGCGAGGAGTCCGCGGCACAGGTGAAGAAGCGTGCCGAGCGCATCGACGCGCTCGCCGGGAGCCTGTACCTCGCCGCGGAGTCAGATCTGGGGCAGGCGCTGGGCCAGATCGAGCAGCTGAACCCTCAGCTGACCATCATGGACTCCGTGCAGACCTTCTCCTCCGCGGAGGTGGAGGGCGCCGCCGGGGGCGTGACCCAGATCCGGGAGGTTACGGCCTCCATGATCGAAGCTGCCAAGCGCAAAAACATGACCACGATCCTGGTCGGGCACGTCACCAAGGACGGCAGTATCGCGGGCCCCCGCATGCTGGAGCACCTGGTGGACGTGGTGTGCCAGTTCGAAGGTGACCGGCACTCCCGCCTGCGTCTGCTGCGCGCGGTGAAGAACCGCTACGGTCCCACCGACGACGTCGGATGCTTTGACCTCAACGAGGACGGTCTGACCTCCCTGCCGGACCCTTCCGGGCTCTTCGTCTCCGCCATGACGGAGCGTGTTCCGGGCACGTGTATCACCATCACGCTGGAAGGCCGACGGCCCCTCACCGCGGAGGTCCAGGCACTAGTTGCGGAGTCTCAGGCTTCCCAGCCCCGCCGTGCCGTCTCCGGCCTGGACTCCCCGCGCGTCTCGATGCTGCTCGCGGTGCTACAGCGCCGGGCCAAGCTGGCGACCCTGATGAAATCCGAGGCGTATGTGGCCACGGTCGGGGGGGTGAAGATCACGGAGCCCGCCGCAGACCTTTCCATTGCTCTTGCCGTGGCATCCGCCGCGCTGGAGAAGCCGCTGCCCAATAAGTTCCTTGCCTTCGGAGAGGTGGGCCTCGCCGGGGAGGTACGCCCGGTCTCCGGTCTGCGCCGTCGCCTGCAGGAGGCCAAGCGGCTCGGCTTCACCCATGCCATCGTGCCGCGCAGCACCGGCACCAGTGAGCAGGAGACCATCCCCGCCGGCATGACCGTTCGCGAGGTGGGGTCGCTTCCGGAGGCGCTGAGCCTCGTCCTCGCCTGACTGCCCTGGTCGGTGAGGAGGACAGCTCCGTCGAGCCCGCCCTGAACCAAGAACTATCGGATTTGCGGTGCCCTTCCGGGCTTTTCGGCCCGGTGGGGGCAGTGAATCCGACACTGCAGGGGCTTAGCCCTAGGAGCACCTCGGGGAGAGTTCGCCCTAGGGCCACCTCGTGGAGTGGCGCGGTCTCCCCGCCCGCGGGACTAGCTCAGATCCGGGAGCTGGGTGTCGGCGTCGTCGTGGTCCAGCCCGGTGGCCTCCAGAAGGTCCACCACCATGGTGCGCAGCAGCAGCACTAGGGTCTCGCCCTCCAGATCGTCAATGTTCAGCCGCCGCGGATGCAGCTGCGCGGCCGCGGCGGCCAGGGACTTCTGGGCCGCGTTCATTCCTCGATCGAATCCGGGGCCCGTCTCGCGCACCGCGCGTGAGAGCAGCATGGAGGCATCGGCGAGCTCATCAAGCAGATGCGCCAGGCTCTGCATACCCTCGTCGCTGAGCGTGGCGTGGTCGATGGTGCTGACGGCGCGGCGCACCATCACGCGCAGGCTGCGCACCGCTAGGTCCAGCTTGTCCGCCGTGCGCTCGAGCCGCCGCATGTAGCTGCGGTGCCTCCGGTGGGCGGGGGAGTAGCGGGTCAGTTCACGCGCCGCAGCCAGGGCGCTGGTGACGTCGTTGATCTTGGGCTGAATGCCGCGCGAGCGGATCAGCGCGTGCCAGGCCTCACGCGAGTCTGAGCTGCGCACCGCAGAGGCAGTTTCCCGCAGGGCGCGCGTGAGCTCGTCGGTGACCCCGCGAATCTCGCGCAGCGGCTCCATACGTGGGTCCTTGGGGGTCAGCAGTGCAATGGCCAGCGCGGTCGCGCCGCCCACCACGGCATCGGCGCTGCGGGTGAACGGCCCCAGCGGCGAATCCGTGGGTGCCGGCAGCAGCACCACCAGCAGCGCCTGGAGGCCCATCTGCATGGCAAACGTGGGCCCGGAGTCGAGGAACCGCGCCAGCATGATGGAGAGGAAAAGCACGACGACGGCGACGGACCAGCCCTGCCCGAACACGTGAACCAGCATGTCGCCGATCAGCACGCCAAAGGTGCAGCCAATGGCGACCTCCAGGACCTTGCGCAGCCGGGGCTCCTTGGCGAAGCCCATGGCGATGAGCGCGGCCACCGCGGCGAAGATCGGAGCGTCATGCCCGAGCAGATTCTCGGCCAGCAGGTAGGCGCCCACGCCGGCTGCGGTCATCTGCAGCGCGGGGATCACGGACCGGCGGGCGCGCACGAACCCCGCACGGGAGCGGTTCATGGTGAACCGGGTCCCCGAGCGGAGGAGGTGGCGCGCGTAGCCGAATCGCTTCGAGGTCACCTGAGAAGTCTAGTTCTTCACTGCGCCCCGGGTGAGGCGGGAAGCACCTGATGAGACGGGTCCTGCGGGGAGTCCAGCAAGCCGGGCAGGGCGATGACCGTCTCGCCCGGCTCCTCGGGGTCCGTGCTGATGCCGCGCACCGCCAGACCGTCGGCCACCAGTGATTCGAGGCAGCGCAGCCGCTGCTGGGCAGTGGCCTCAGGAAGCGGCAGCTGGTCCAACAGGCGCCACTGAAGCACGGGCCGGCCCTGTCGCAGTGCGGCCATGATGGCTCCGCGCACCTGCCGGTCGGTGCCGGCCCAGGCCTGGCCCCGGGTCTTCTCCTCCTCGGTGGCCGGGGGCGAACCGGCCAGGCGCCACGCGCACAGGTCCGCTACCGGACAGGACGCGCACCGGGGCGCTCTTGCGGTGCATATCAGTGCCCCCAGCTCCATCGCGGCGATGTTCCACGTGCAGGCCAGGGCGCCGTCGTCGTCGAAGGTTGCCGGCATCACCTCTCGAGCCAGCTGGCGCTGGGCCGCGGTGTAGGTCTTGCCCGGAAGGGCTTTGCCGCTGAACACCCGGGCGTGGACACGGCGAATATTGGTATCGACCACCACCTCGGGCCGCTGAAAAGCGAAGCAGGCCACCGCTGCAGCGGTGTACTCCCCGACCCCGGGAAGGTCGCGCAGCTCCTCGGCGGTGGTGGGAACCTCACCGCCGTGACGCTCGACCATCGCCGCCGCCGCGGCCTGCAGGCGCAGCGCTCGGCGAGGGTAGCCCAGCCGGTCCCACACGGTCAGGATCTCAGCCGCCGGAGCCGCCGCTGTTGCCGCGGGTGTCGGCCAGCGGTCCATCCACTCCAGCCAGCGCGGGAGTACGCGGGCCACCGGAGTCTGCTGCAGCATGACCTCGCTGACCATGACACCCCAGGGCGAGCATTCGGCCCGCCGCCACGGTAGGTCCCGGGCCGCGTGTGCATACCAGTCCGCCAGGCGCTCGTGCACCAGCCCCGCTTCAGTCATAGGCCACCATTCTAGGAGGGGCGCCTTGGGTCTCAGAACCGGAATCGTCGTCGTGCCCAGAGGGCCACATAGACCAGTCCCACCAGCACGGGCACTTCGATCAGAGGGCCGACGACGCCGGCAAGCGCCTGACCGCTGGCAGCACCGAAGGTGGCGATCGAGACCGCGATGGCCAGCTCAAAGTTATTGCCCGCCGCGGTGAAGGACAGGGTGGTGGTGCGCTCATATCCCAGGCCCAGCGCCCATCCGATCACCATTGAGGCACAGAATGTGCTCACGAAGTAGACCAGCAGCGGCACCGCAATCCGTGCCACGTCCCACGGGGCGGCCAGCACCTGCTCGCCCTGCAGAGCAAAGAGCATCGCGATGGTGAACAGCAGGCCGTAGAGCGCCCACGGCCCCAGCCTCGGCAGCACCTGGGACTCATAGGCCTCCCGGCCCATCCGACGCTCGCCCAGCCACCGGGTGAGAAAACCTGCCAGCAGCGGAAGGCCAAGGAAGACGAGCACCGAGAGCGTGATGGACCAGAAGGAGAACTGTGCCGAGGTGGTGGGCAGCCCGAGCCAGGCCGGCAGCACCTGCAGGTAGAACCAGCCGAGCACGCCGAACATCAGGACCTGGAACACCGAGTTGATGGCCACCAGCACGGCCGCGGCCTCCCGGTCTCCGCAGGCCAGGTCGTTCCAGATCAGGACCATGGCAATGCAGCGCGCCAGTCCCACAATAATGAGTCCTGTGCGGTACTCCGGCAGATCCGGCAGGAAGATCCAGGCCAGAGCGAACATCAGTGCCGGGGCCAGCAGCCAGTTGATGACCAGTGAGGTGATCAGCAGGCGGCGATCGCTCAGCACGTGAGCGGTCTCTCCGTAGCGGACCTTGGCCAGCACGGGGTACATCATCACCAACAGTCCCACGGCGATGGGCACGGAGACCCCCGCCACTTCTACAGCGTGCAGCGCCCGCCCCAACCCGGGGACGACGACGGCGCAGCCCAGTCCCAGCGCCATGGCCGCCAGAATCCAGACCGGCAGCAGCCGGTCCAGGGCGGAGAGGCGCCCGGTGACGGCCACGGGGGACGGGGCTGGCTGGCTCAGCGTCATGGAGTACTCCTGGATCGAGGAACGTCGATCTGGAGTATTCCCCTCTTCATCGATATGTGTCAATATTGATCTATGTCGATGAATGCGACGTCCCCGTCGCCCCGCCAGGGGCTTTCCCGTCAGGAGGCATCATGTCTGCGTCACCTCACCCGCTGAAAACCGCGAAGACAGAGGAATCCTTCGGCTGCTGCACGCCTGCGGTCCCTCCCCCGTCCCTGGAGAGCGAGGACGCGGTGGAGCTGGCGGCACGCTTCAAGGCGCTCGCCGATCCCAACCGCCTGATCCTGCTCTCGCTGATTGCCGCCGCAGAGAACGGCGAGGCCTGTGTCTGCGACCTCACCGCCCCGGTCGGCCTCGGTCAGCCCACGGTCTCCCATCACCTCAAGATTCTCACCGACGCCGGGTTTCTCACCCGCACTAAGCGGGGTACCTGGTCCTACTACGCCGCCGTCCCCGGCGCCCTGCGCGTGCTGTGCGAGGACCTCTGCTCGGACACCTCGCTCAACGCCGTACTGACCAGCTCGCCGGAGGCGGGATCAGGGCAGGTCGCTGCCGAAGCCAGCAAGGAGTGCTGCTGATGACGGCGCAGACCTCCTCGCCGGCAGGTGCTCGGCCTGCGGTCCTATTCGTCTGCGTGAAGAACGGCGGCAAGTCACAGATGGCCGCCGGACTGATGCGCAAGGTGCTCGCCGACGCCGGGACTCCCGATGCCGTCATGGTCGCCTCCGCGGGTACCCGCCCGGGAAGCAGCGTCAACGCGCTCTCCGTGGAGGTGCTTGCCGACGTCGGCGTCGATATCTCTGCTCAGGTGCCGCAGCAGCTGACCGAGCGTGCCATGCATGAAGCGGGCTACGTCGTCGTCCTGGGTTCAGAGGCCCAGGTGGAGCCGCCTGAAGGCGTGACCCTCGAGCGCTGGGAGACCGATGAGCCCAGTCTGCGCGGCATTGAAGGGCGCCAGCGCATGGAGCTGATCCGCGAGGACATCTACGCCCGGGTCCAGAAACTGGCTGACCGGCTGCGCAGCTGAGGAGGCGGATCGTCTCAGCCGGCGGAACCTGCGGCATTGCGGGGCGGCCATGCAGGGCTCGCCATATATTCTGGAGGGCATGAATTCTCAGCCCCGCCGCCGGCCGTCCCCCGCGGTCTACCGCCGGCGCCGGCTCGTGGTGGGGCTAGCCGGGATTCTGGTGCTGGTGCTTCTCATCTGGGGAGTCTCCAGTGTGATCGGCGCCTTCACCAACGACGACGCCGAAACGGAGCCCGCGGGCCAGGCCTCGGATTCCTCCGGTGAGGCAGAGGGTGATTCTGCAGGGTCGGAGTCCGGCGGCGAGGGAGAAGCGTCCAGCCCCAGCCCTACCGCGGAATCCTCTCCTACCCCGGAGGAGGAGCCCGTGCCTGAGGGGTACTGCGCCCCCAGTGACGTGCGGGTGACCGCCTCCACCCGGCAGGAGACCTATGCCGCGGATGAGGCTCCGCTGCTGATCATGGAGATCGAAAACGCAGGGTCCGAGGCCTGCACTCTGGACGTCGGGACCTCGCAGCAGGTCTTCTCCATCCGCCACGGCGGTCGCGAGATCTTCAACACCGCCCAGTGCGGAAGCCGCGGGCGTTCCCTGGAGATGGAGTTCGAGCCTGGCCAGACCGAACGTGCTCAGCTGACGTGGCCGCGATCGGACTCCTCCATCAGCTGCACCGAGCCAGCCGAGCTTCCCGGCGGCACCTACGAGCTGACTGTGCGGGTCTCCGGCATCAGCTCGGAGCCATACCCATTTGAGATGAAGGGCCACGAGTCATGAGCGATTCCCCCAGCCACCACAACCAGCGCAAGGGATTCACCGTCCGTCCGGCCCGAACCACCGATGTCCGTTCCATCATCGAGATGGCTGGCCCCCTCGTGGAGAAGCGCCTGCTGGTGCCCAAGGAAGCGGTGGCCTACTACGAGTCCATCCAGGAGTTCCTGGTGGCCGTGGACGACGACGGCACACTGATTGGCTTCGGCGCGCTGCACGTGATGTGGGAGGACCTCGGCGAGGTGCGCACACTGGCCACCGACGGCTCCTGGCGTGGCCGCGGCGTCGGCTCTGCCCTGCTGCGTGGACTGCTGGAGCGGGCCCGCTCCCTGGGCGTTCAGCGCGTCTTCTGCCTGACTTTTGAAGTGGAGTTCTTCACCCGTCACGGCTTCAGCGTCATGGAAGAGCAGTCCGCGGTGGATCCGGAGGTCTATGCCGAACTGCTGCGCTCTCCCGATGAGGGCGTGGCGGAATTCCTGGACCTGGCCCGCGTCAAGCCCAATACCTTGGGCAACACCCGGATGATCCTCCACTTCACCGACTGAACCGTCACAAGTGACTCCCGAGTAGGCGATTGACTGTTCCAGTTCAATTCCAGCTCATTCGTTCACCAACTGTTCACTTTTTAAGCACCTGCCGGTCACCTGAAATGGCCTCTCTCTTCACCTGGGACTCTTAGCGTGGCATCTGGTTCGCGAACGGTTGCCGGTTTCTCTTAACGGAAGCCGCGAACAGTACCCCAAGCCAAGCACCTAGGCACCGGACACAAGAACTCGTCCGACTGCGCCAAACCTGAGAGAGGGACAACGTGAAGGTAGCAAGCTTCGGTCGCGCAGCGGCCATCCTGTCTGTGGCATCGCTGGCACTGGTTGCCTGCGGCGACGACAACGGCGACGGCGGAAACGACGCTGAAGAGAACGGCAGCACCACTGAGAACGGCGCCAACGGCGGCGGCGAAGGCGGCGAGGCCGGCGGCGACCTGGCAGGTGCTGAAGACGTCTCGGGCGACTACTACGGTGGCGGCGCCTCCTCTCACGAGACCGCCATGCTCGAGTGGATCTTCGCCTTCGAGGAGCAGTCCGGCGGCGCAGCCGTTGAGTACGCCTCCGTCGGATCCGGCAACGGCCGTTCCGGCTTCCTCTCCGGTGAGTACCAGTTCGCAGGCTCCGACGCTGCGATGAGCTCCGAGGAGTACGAGGAGTCCACCAGCCAGTGCGGCCCCGACGGCGCGTTCCACCTGCCCACCTACATCGCTCCGATCGGTGTGGCCGTGAACGTCGACGGCATCGACGAGAACCTCAACCTCGACGCCGACACCCTGGCTTCCATCTTCTCCGGTGAGATCACCTCCTGGGACGACGAGGCTATCGCCGAGCACAACGAGGGTGTAGACCTGCCCTCCACCCCCATCACCGTGGTGCACCGCCAGGACAACTCCGGCACCACCGAGAACTTCACCGAGTACCTGGAGCAGGCCTCCAGCAACTGGGAGTGGGAGGCCAGCGGTGACTGGCCCTCCGAGATCACCTCTGAGTCCGCTGAGGGCACCGGTGGCGTGATCGGTCTGGCCGCCGACATTGACGGCGCTGTCACCTACGCCGACGCTGGCCGCATCGACGACAACTTCGTCATGGTCAACGTCGAGGTCGGCGGCGAGTACACCGAGCTGTCCCCCGAGGCTGCTGCCACCGCAGTGGGCGCTTCTGACCGTGTCGAGGGTGGCGCACCCAACGACATGGCTTTCGAGATCGCCCGCGACACCGAGGAGCTGGGTGCTTACCCGATCGTCCAGATCGCCTATACCATCTGGTGCAACGAGTACCCGAGCCAGGAGGAGGCTGACTTCGCTCAGGCCTTCGCCGCCTACATCGTCTCCGAGGATGCTCAGAACCTCGCCTCCGACCTGGCCGGCTCCGCGCCGATCAGCGACGAGCTGCGTGACGAGGCCCTCGAGGCCATCAGCCAGATCTCCGCAGGCTGATCAACGGGACTGGTCACAGTCCCCGCTTAACGTGGCTTGATCCGTCAGGCCATTCTCAATGGTGCGAGTGAAAATACGGACGTCGGGGTCTGGACTTAGGGGGCTGTCACAGTCTCCTAGGCCAGGCCCCGACGTCCGTAGCCAGCACCGATTCTTGATACCTGCGCCATTGGCAACTATGGACTTTCAACGCATCCTCGTAAGGGAGACCACGTGAGCTCGGACGAGTCACAGTCATCCGGACACACCGTCCAGACCCGGAGCAGCCGCAAGGCTGACCGAAACAGCGCGGCCGGCGAGAACCGTCTGGTCTCGGGAGACAAGGCCGGCGCCGGTCTGGACCGGGGTTTCGCCGGACTGGCCCGCTTCGCCGGCATCGGCATTCTGATCATCCTGGCGTTCGTGGCCTTCTTCCTGGTGTACAACTCGTGGGGAGCCATCTACCACGACCAGGACGGTCAGGCGGACACCGCCAGCTTCCACATCGGTGAGTTCCTCAGCCACGCCTGGCCGCTGGTCATCGGCACCGTCATCGTCTCGGTGATCGCGCTGCTGATCGCCGCGCCCATCGCCATCGGTGTGGCCCTCTACATCTCGCATTACGCTCCGCCGCGGGCCTCCCGCACCATCGGTTACATCATTGACCTGCTGGCTGCGATCCCCTCCGTCGTCTACGGCGCCTGGGGTATGACCTTCCTGGCGCCGACCCTGGTGCCCTTCTACGGCTGGCTGAACGAGTACCTCGGCTTCATCCCGATCTTCGGCGGAGCGCCCTCCCCGACGGGACGTACGGTCATCACGGCAGGCGTCGTCCTCTCCGTGATGGTGCTGCCGATCATCACCTCCGTCTGCCGCGAGATCTTCATCCAGACTCCCAAGCTCCACGAAGAGGCAGCACTGGCCCTGGGGGCCACCCGCTGGGAGATGATCAAAATGACCGTGCTGCCTTTCGCGCGCGGGGGCATCATCTCCGGCATCATGTTGGGCCTGGGACGCGCGCTGGGCGAGACCATGGCCGTGGTGCTGGTGCTGTCCTCCGGACCCATCGCCTGGTCCATCATCCAGTCGGGACGCCACGACACCATTCCTTCGAACATCGCCTCGAACTTCCCGGAGTCCCGGCAGGGCTCCGTGCACTGGCACGAGCTCATCGCGATCGGCCTGGTGCTGTTCATCATCACGCTGCTGGTCAACATGATCGCCCGCTGGATCGTGGCCCGCCACAAGGAATTCTCAGGAGCCAACTGATGTCAGAGAGCACCAGAACCAAAACCCCGACACCGGCCTCCGTGGACGGTCCCGCGGGAGCTCTGCAGGAGGAGCAGGACCCCACTGAGCTGCTCCGGCCCAACAGCCTCACCGGCAACATCCAGCCCCGCTGGTTCCTGCCCGCATGCGCCGCCGCGGCCATCGTCCTCGGCTTCGCCCTGATGGTGCTCTTCGCAGACAACGAAGAGTTCAGCATCAACTGGGCGCTGTGGTTCATCTTCGCGGCCATCATCCACCTGGCGCTGGCCTACTTCATCACGCTGGCCCGCATCAACCGGCGCAAAGCCACCGATATGCTCTGGCGCAACGTCATCTACCTGGCGTTCGTGCTGGCGCTGCTGCCGCTGGTGTCGGTCATCATGTCCGTGGCCATCGTCGGGGTCCAGGGCCTGACCAACGCGGGCTTCCTGACCAGTGACATGCAGGGCATCAACGCCAGCGCCGACGCCGGCACCCAGGACGGGGAGCACGGAGTCCTCGGAGGTATCCGCCACGCGATTATCGGCTCGCTGATCATCACCGTGGTGGCCACCCTCATCTCGGTGCCTGTGGGTCTGCTGACCTCCATCTACCTGGTGGAGTACTCCCAGGGCGGACCGCTCTCCCGGGCCATCACCTTCTTCGTCGACGTGATGACCGGTATCCCCTCCATCGTGGCCGGCCTCTTCGGCGCTGCGGCCATGACCACCTTCCTCAGCCTTGCCGACTCGATCGGTCTGCCGGTGCCCGGGCGTTCCACCATGGGCGTCACTGCGGCGATCGCCCTGAGCGTGCTGATGATCCCCGTGGTAGTCCGCACCACCGAAGAGATGCTGCGCGTGGTGCCCAACGAGCTGCGTGAGGCGTCCTACGCCCTCGGCGTGCGCAAGTGGCGCACTATCCTCAAGGTGGTCATCCCCACCGCCATCTCGGGCATCGCGGCCGGTGTGACGCTTGCTATCGCCCGCGTCATCGGCGAGACGGCGCCCATCCTGCTCACCGCGGGCTTTGCGACGCGCGTGAACTGGAACCCCTTCGAGGGATGGATGACGACCCTTCCGGTGTTCATCTACCAGCAGTTCACCCGACCGCTGCACCCCACCTATCACGACCCGTCCTTCCAGCGAGCATGGGCGGCCGCATTGGTCCTGATCCTCATCGTGATGGCCCTGAACCTCATCGCCCGCATCATCGCCACGATCTTCGCCCCCAAGAAGACCGGCCGCTAGAACTCGCCGAAGAAGAAAGAGTGAGATAACAGACATGTCCAAGAGCATCACCGCCAAGAATCTCAACGTCTACTACGGTGACTTCCTTGCGGTCGAAGGCGTCAACATCGAGATCGCCGCAAAGTCCGTCACGGCATTCATCGGTCCCTCCGGCTGCGGCAAGACCACGTTCCTTCGCACCCTGAACCGCATGCACGAGGTGCTGCCGGGGGCACGCGTGGAGGGCGAGCTTCTGCTCGATGACGACAACATCTACGGTCCCGGCGTGGACCCGGTGACCGTGCGCACCATGGTCGGCATGGTCTTCCAGCGCCCCAACCCGTTCCCCACCATGAGCATCCGTGAGAACGTACTGGCCGGCTATAAGCTCAACGGCGCCCGGATGTCCACGTCCAAGGCCGATGAGATCGTGGAGACCGCGCTGCGCGGCGCCAACCTCTGGAACGAGGTCAAGGACCGCCTGGACAAGCCTGGTTCGGGCCTCTCGGGCGGCCAGCAGCAGCGCCTCTGCATCGCCCGCACCGTGGCCGTCAAGCCCGACGTGATCCTGATGGACGAGCCCTGCTCGGCACTGGATCCCATCTCCACTCTGGCGATCGAGGACCTGATCAGCGAGCTGAAGAAGGAGTACACGATCGTGATCGTGACTCACAACATGCAGCAGGCTGCCCGTGTGAGCGAGAAGACTGCCTTCTTCAACATTGCAGGCACCGGCAAGCCCGGCAAGATGATCGAGTACGCCGACACCACCACCATCTTCAACAACCCCTCCAACGAGCAGACTGAGCGCTACGTCTCCGGAAAGTTCGGATAAGCCTCGCCGCTCGTCACCGATGAAGGCCGTCTCCCCATCAAGGGGAGGCGGCCTTTGTCTATACCAGCAGCAGGGGGCTGATGGTGAGGGTGAGGATCACCGTCAGCAGCCCGGTGACCACGGGGGTGGCGGCCCAGTACGCCCCTATGCGACGGAACTGCCGCCAGTTCACCGTGGCGAAGCGCTGGTTGGAGCCGGCGCCCATGATGGAGGATGCCGCGGTGAGCGAGGTGGACAGGGGCAGAGACAGTCCCAGCGAACCAAGGTGGAGCAGACCTGCCGCCGTCGTGGCGGCCACCGCACCGCGCAGCGGGTCTACGGCCACCAGCCTGTGAGCCAGGACATGGCCGATCCGCCAGCCGCCGGTGAGGCAGCCGGCACCGATCAGAAGCGCGAAGGCCACATAAGCCAGCGGCATCCACGAATCGGCGTCCTCAATGCCGGCCGCCGTCAGTGCCAGCAGCAGCAGGAACGAGAACCGCTGCCCCTGCTGCAGCCCGGTACCCAGGGACGTCAGCCCCACGCAGACGGACTGCACGGCGCGGCCCACCCGGTTGACGCTTTCAGGGTCCTCGCCGCTGGCCAGCTTGGCCGCGCCAAAGACCAACAGGTAGGCGATGGCAAAGGCCACCAGCGGAGAGACCAGCAGCGTCAGAAGCGGGGTCATCCAGGGCAGCGCGAGAACTCCTGAGGTGTCCAGGTCACCCACCGCGGCGGCCCCCAGAGCTCCACCGAGCAGCGCTGCAAGCAGGGCATGAGTGGTGGAGGTGGGCATGCCCTTGAGGTAGGTGAAGATGTTCCACGTCAGCAGGGCAGCCAGTGAGCTGAGGACCACCGTGAGCACCAGGCGGGGCTCCATGCTGGGGAACTCGAACCAGGAGTACAGGTGGATGCCCAGAGGCAGGGCAACCAGCACACCGAGCGTGTTGAATCCGGCGGCCAGACGAGCGGCGATCTTCGGGGTCAGGGCCCGGGTGCGTACCGGCAGCGCAATGGAGTTGGCGACGTCGTGGAGGCCCGCCACATAAAGCGTCGGCGCCATGACGACGCCGACGAGGATCAGGAGGAGCAGCTCGACCACTTAGACGATGTCACCCGCCCAGCGGTACGAGGCGCCGCACTGCAGAGCGCCCACGCTTATGACTCCCGCACGATGATCGCCCCGCAGGTCACCGCAACAGAGCGCTGGGCATGCACCGCGGCGAGGATCTGCTCGGCGATCTCGGTCTGCTGCAGCGCGATGTTCGGCTGGAAAGCGGTGTCGGTGGAGGTTACCCAGTCGCGGTGGGTGCGGTTGGCCTGCTTGGCCAGCCGCTGGACCTGCACCCAGTACTCCTCCAGGTGATCGAAGTCATCGAGCACGCTCATGGCCGCCACGGTCAGCTCGGCCTGCCGGGAGAGCGTCTCCACCTGCGAGGCGCAGGAGGAGGGAAGCTGCAGGTTCTTGCGGGTGATGATGAGGTCACCGGCCGCGGTGACGTGCTCCATCACGCGGTTCAGCTGCTGGGAGAGCATGTAGATGTCCTCACGCGGCAGCGGTGTGAGGAACACGCTGCGGATCTGAGTCATCAGGTTGAAGTGAAGGTCCATCACCTGGCCTTCGAGGCTCAGCAGTTCTTCGCGCTGAGCAGCCCGCTCAGAGGAGGGGGTGCCCAGCAGCTGGCTGAGCAGGCCGACGCCGTCGGCCACGCGCCGAGCGATCTCGGCGAGCAGGCCAGTGGTCTTCAGCTGGCGCTGGCTTTTGAGCGCGATCATGCAGTGAAAGCTCCCGGAAGCGAGTGAAGGTGAACAGAAGGTGACGTACGAGCCTGAAGTGTATAGCCAGAACGTTAACGAGGCTCATTCTGTGACGGGATGGTGGAACGATTCAATCCCGCGGAGAACGGACGATCGGGATTCCCGTGCTGGTCAGGTCGCCCGATCAGCGTGGCCTGATCGAAGAAAAGAAGGTGGGTGCCGGACTGGGAACGCCTCACGGCGCGTGGCCGCTCGCAGCGGCTAATGGTTGGAGCCCGGGGGTTACCTGCAGCCCGGCACCCGCATTACAGTGTCCTCGGGGTGGCCCCTTCAGGTCAAACGCAAGCAGCTCCGGAGACCAGGGGTCACGGATAGGGGCGAAGAATCTCACGTGACGGCATCCATCGCGCACGCCGCTGCGCGAGGCCGCGGCGCGGATTGCGGGTGATCAGCGCAGGTGGCGCGAGGTGGTATCCGGGGCTAGGGCCATCATGACGACCACGGCGGCCACCACCGCGGCCAGGCAGACGGCGAAGGCCCCGGCCAGACCCAGAGCCGGTTCCATCCAGGTGATGAACACCAATGGGCCCAGGCCCGCTCCCACCCGGGAGATCGTGGAGGCCCAGCCGAACCCGGACCCGCGCAGGGCGGTGGGGTAGAGCTCGGAGACATAGGCATAGAGCACCGGGATCGCGATCTGCACCACCAGGCCGAAGCCCAGCAGCAGCCCCAGCACGGCCCCGGGCAGATGCATGTTCCAGCCCAGCACCACCAGGAGTGCAGCGGAGGCCGGTGCACTGATCGCCAGGAGGTACCGGCGCCCGGTGAACTCGACCAGTGCTGTGGAGATGATCACCCCGAGGATGCCCACAGCCGCCATGCCGGCGGTGCGGATGAAGGATTGGGACTCCTCGTAACCGGCCTCAATCAGTAGGGTCGGCATCCACTGCAACGCAATGTAGTAGACGGTCATGATCGCCAGGAAGAGCACCCAGGAGACTGTGGTGATGCGCCAGCTGTGGGTCCACACCGCGCGCAGCTGCTCCCAGACCGCGCGGTAGCTCATGGGCCGGCCCGCCGTCGTCGTGTCGATCCGGTAGTCCCGGGGCGCGGCCCCGGTGCGGACCACCAGATCGTCGATGACCTTGCGGGCCTCGGCTTCGCGCCCCTGGCGTATTAGGTAGAGCGGGGACTCGGGCACCCAGAGCCGCACGGCGAAGACCAGCAGGGCCGGAAGGATCATAGCCAGCAGCGGCAGCTGCCAGGCGCTCCACACAGCCAGCAGGCCCGCCGAGACGAAGAAGGCACAGGCTGCGCCGATGGGCCACCAGATGTCCATGGCGGTGAGCACGCGTCCGCGGTGCTTAGCGGGCGTGAACTCGCTGACCAGCGCGTAGTCCACCGGGATGCAGCCACCGAGTCCGACGCCGGCGAGGAACCTGAACAGCAGGAACCACTCCAGGGTGTTGGTCGCCGCCCCGGCGATGGTGAAGATCGAGAAGATCAACAGGGTCCAGGCGAAGGCCTGCTTGCGGCCGATACGGTCGGCGATGGTGCCCCAGAGGACTGCACCCACAGCCATACCGATGAGATTGGCGGTGCCGATCAGCGCAGCATCAGCGGCGGTGATGTCCCATTCGGCGGTGAGCAGCGGGATGAGCACACCGTTGAGGGACACGTCCCAGGCGTCGAACATGAAGCCCAGGCCGCCGATGAGGAAGATGCGCCCTTGGGCGCGCCAGCGCCACGGCAGGGTCTGGACAATCTCTTCGCCGGTGGGCAGCGAATGCCGCGCTGTCTGCGCTGATGTGCTCACAGCCAGCGAGTGTACGCCTGTGCGTCAGGCGGTTGAGGTGCGCCGCCGCATCGAGTGGAAGATTTTTCCGGGTTTTGGGCCGAAAACACCGGATTTTCTCGGAGGATTCTTCCACTCGATGTGCCGGATACTAGTCGGCTGCCGAAATCATCGAGAGGGAGTCTGCGGCCTGCTCGCGCAGCTCCTCTGGAATCGGTACGGTGCCTCCGAAGTCGGCTACCAGCTCCTGGGCCTCCTCGGAGTGGATGTACTCGGCAAAGGCCGCCGCCAGCTCGGCCTCCTCCTCGGTGGGGTATTCGGTGCACCATGCGGTGTAGGTGATCCTGACCAGCGGGTAGTCGTCGTAGAGCTGAACGTAGTCGTGGTTGAGCACCAGGTCGTGCTCGGCGGCGCCGTCGACTGACTGGATCGGCACGTCGCTGAGGTACAGGCCCACAGCCTCCTCGCTGGGCTCTACGTAGTTCTCCTCGAGCCCCAGGGCCACCACGGTGAAGTCGGGGTCAACCACGGCCCAGTCCACGTAGCTGATGGCGCCCTCAGCCTCCTCCACGGCCTCGAGCACGCCGAAGGTGCCCTGCGCGGTTTCGGCGGCGATGTCCTCGGGCCATTCGGCGTCTGGGTCCCACTCCCAGGTATCGGGTGCGGCAGCAGCGAGGTAGGAGGTCATGGTCTCGGTATCCCCGGCCAGCTCCTCGCGGTGAACCACTGTAATGGGAGTATCGGGAAGGTCAGCATCGGGGTTGTGCTCAGCGATGGAGTCGTCGTCCCAGGTGGTGATCTCCCCAGAGAAAATTTGGGCAAGGGTCTCAGGGCTGAGGTTCACGGTCTCGATCCCGGGCAGATTGGTCACCACTGCTAGGGGACGTGCTGCGGTGGGCAGGTGGAAGGCGCCGTCGGGACCGCAGATCTCCTGCGACTCTTCGATGTCCTCCTCGCTGAGTGGTTCATCGAGTCCCACAAAGTGAACGTCCCCGGAGAGGAACTCCTCAGCGCCGTTGAGCGAACCGATGGGGGAATAGGTGACGACGCCGCCCTCGGCCTCCTCGAATTCCAGCACCCAGTCATAGAGGACCAAGTCCAAGGTAGAGGAGCCGCTGCCGAGAAGCTCCTCGTCGAATGCGCTGGCTTCCTCCTCGTCCTCCTCGAAATCTTCGGTGGGCCCCTCACTCGGCACTGGTTCGTCGGTGGGTGTCGGTTCCGGTGATGGAGTCGGTGTCGGCTCGGTGCGCTCGCGGGTCTCGGAGGTGCGCACTTGATCGTCGTCGTCATCTCCTAGCACCAGCAGCAGCACTAGCGTGGTGGCCCCAGCGAGCACCAGCGTCCACACCACCACGACGGCGGTGATCAGTGTTGTCCTGACCTTATCGGCCATACCGTGTCTCCGTTCCTCTCCCCGTGTCAGCCCCGTTCCCTCGGGCACCAGTGTATGGAGGAGACTGGAAGGGGTGAAGGGGAGCGCACGGGCACGGCGAGCCGCGTGGGAGCCAGTGTCCTGGTGGGGCGAGGTTCAGTCGAGGGTGCCGGCCCGGTAGGCGCGGGCAGAGGATTCGAGCTCTTCTGCGGTGCCCACCAGCTGAGAGGCCTTGGAGGTGAGTCGCCGGGCTTCGGCGGGGGCGACGTGGTGCCGATCGGCCCACAGCGCCTGGCCCCGGGCGATGACCCGGCAGAAGGCGGCGGCACGGTCAAAGGCGACGTCCACGTCACCGGAGTACATCCCGGCCAGAAGCATGTCGGCCAGGCGGGTCATCTCTTCGGCCGTCGGCGGGTCTGCCACGCCGGCGATCACTGAGGGGGCGGAGTGGCTGCGCCCCAGCCGGTAGTACTCGCTCATGCGCTCGGGGCTCTTCTGCACCGCGCTGCGCAGCGCATAGATGCGCCACAGTGAGCCCGCCAGAGACCGGGCGGGGGAGTGGGACCACAGCTCCGCGATCGCCTCGATGCCTTCGGTCTCGGCAAGGCGCACGAACCTCTCGGTCACTTCCGGATCGGCGGTGCCGCGGCCGCGGTTAATCAGCGCGTGGGCGGTGTCGTGTGCGGCCTGGGAGATCTCGGCGGGATCCGCGCCGCCCTCCCGGCGGTCGAAGGAGGCCGGGTCGCTGTAGACCGGGCGCCTGAAGCGCTGGTTCTGGCTCATCGTGCTCCTTCGTTGAACTCGTGCCGGGATACGTCCCTTCAGGCGTATCGCGGAGGCCTTCCAGGGGCCGAATACTATGCCGCACCTGGTAGTGGGTGGGCAAGTGTCCACCTTATGCCCAGGTTCTGTTTCGACAGTGGTGAGGGATACGGAAGCTCACCAGAGAGGATACGCAATGCAGGACGCGACGACGGCGCACCGTGAGCCGGCGGGGTGGGAGCCCGGGGGCCGGAACTTGGGGCGGGGTCAGAGCCCCTCGAGGAAGCTCCGGCAATGAAGCCGCAGGGACGCATCCGCTCGCAGCTGTCGAATCACCGAGGGCGCGGCGTACTGGGAGGCGGGGTGGCCGCCGCACTCTTGCTGGCCGCCTGCGCTCCCGCCGAAGAGCCTGAGGGGGCGTCGTCGTCGGGCGAGCAGCAGGAGGCAGCCGAGCTTCCCGAGGACGCGCAGGACGACGACGTCGTCGACTCTCCCGCGGAGTTCTGCGCCTCAGGGCCGGAATCCCAAGCGCCGGAGTTGCAGGAGGAGGACGAGGAGCGGATCGAGGATCTTCGAGTCTCCATCGGCGATGACCCCGTAGCGGTCCCGATGCCGTACCTGGAGCAGCTCGAGGGCGACGCCGACTACGTGGCGCCCAGTGCTGAGGGGCCGGCGGAGAATGTGCCGGCGCCGCGGATCCCAGCGCTGCTGTGTGAGGACAGCGTTGAGGGGCGTATGGCCGCGCTGAGCTACTGGTCAGAGGTCATGCTCTACAGCGAGCTCAGCCGCGACCCGCATCTTCTGGAGCAGCTGCATGCGGAGGACTGTTACGGGTGCGAAGACCTCGTGCAGGGGTTGGAGAGCATCGCGGAGAACGATGAGTGGGTGGTGGGTGATCCGCTGGAGGTGACCCTGCATATGTGGATGCCGGGTGAGAACCCGGACCATCTGGCGGCGTTCCTGGAGACTCACAGAGCTGACTTCACTTACTACCGCGGGGAGGGCGATGCGGGTTCGGAACGCGCCGAGGAGCGGTCCACGGCCGCGGTGGAGTTCGTCTATGACGAGCAGGATGGTCATTGGAAGCAGGCCGCCCAGCTGGATGCCGCCATGGGGGACGAGGCGTTGGAGCGGATGCAGCAGGATGAGCCGGAGGCCGCCGAGATTCAGGCTCCGGAGATGCCCGGGGAGGTCCGGGAGAATTCACCCGAGGGTGCACTGGCGGCTCTGGACTACTGGTTCGAGCTGTTCGACTACACGCGGGTCACGGGCGATACCGAGCCCATTGAGATGATGATGGATCCGCGGAGCGACCGGCTTCCGGAGCTGTTTATGTCCACGGTGGCGCTAGTGGAGGACGGCGCGGTGATCGAGTTGGACGGTGAGTCCCGCGCGGAGGACGTCAGGGTCTACCTCGAGGCGGTGCAGACGGAGGACGCGGCCATGATCGAGCTGCACCTGCATGAAGCCGGTTTTGACGCCTATGAGGGCGCTGAGCACCTGGGTGCCCATGACGGGTTCGAAGGGGTGGTGACCTATGCGCTCTTCTACCACGACGACGTCGGGCACTGGCAGGTCTTTGAGACGGTCTCGGCGAGCATGGAGGAGATCTTCGCCGAGGGCGAGGTAGAGGCCGGGGAGCCTGACCTGACCCGCGACTGAGGACGCGTGACCGAGGGGCGCGAGTTCACGGCGCGAACGGGGCCGAGCGGGGGTAGGGGGAGGTGCGGTAGCATGGAGGCTGGCCAATTTCGGCCGCACCTCACACAGACCAGGGCCTTTAGCTCAGTTGGTAGAGCATCGGACTTTTAATCCGCTGGTCGCGGGTTCGAGCCCCGCAGGGCCCACCCTATGAGGTTTGTTCCAATAAGGCGTCCAAAGCGAACTTTGTGACTCTTGCTGGAGCAGCCTCCCACAGAAGGCGTCGCCCATTCGGGCGGCGCCTTTCTTGGTTCCAGGCGGTGCTCCTGGGTGGTGCTTGGCCCAGGCATCAATAGCTTTCTCGCGCGTGCGCTTGAAGCGCCCTGGGTTTGATGGAGACTCCATTGCTGGGAAAGGATCATGGAGTCA
>NZ_JAVKGT010000021.1:0-56467 GCF_031432335.1 Nesterenkonia flava
CTTCTGAATCCCCTGGACACGCCCGGACCAGCAACACATTTATGGCCTATAACCCGGCTTCCACTCCCTGATGACTCAGGGAGTGGAAGCCTTTCCTTCATCCGCGGTGACGGTGGGATTTGAACCCACGGTACGGGGTTGCCGTACACAACGATTCCAGCGTTGCTCCTTCGGCCGCTCGGACACGTCACCTTGGTGACTCCAGCGCGGGATGAATGCTCATCCTTCATGCGCAAGAGCAGACTATAGCCTAGCCGATGCTGAGGTGTTTGCGCCAATCGACGGGTGTGCCCTCCCGGTTCGCCAACGTGGCGCGCCTCGGGATACCATGGACTCCGGCCCCACGCGTGGTGTCATCCTGCTGAACTCCCCCAGGACCGGAAGGTAGCAAGGGTAGGTGGGCTCTGGCAGGTGCGCGTGGGGCTCTTTTATGCCGTGACACGCCTCTGAGGCTGCAGTGCGTATCCGTCCCAGGGCTGATGCGCGCGCTATCGCCCTTCTTTACGCTGAGATGCCATGAGCACTCAGAATCATGACAGCACTCAGAACCAAGACACTGCGGGCCGTGCTGGTCGCTACGACTTCTGGCGGGATCCTTGGGCTCAGGGTGCGCTGAACGGAGCGCTGGCCCTGATCCCCGCCCGAAAATACCCCCGCTGGCTCCGCCGCACCCTCGTGTGGGGACCGCCTGTCGCAGGCGCGTTGGGGCTGGGCTACCTCGCGTCCAATCCCGAGCTCCTGCGGAAGCTGGGGGAGCGGTACGCAGATCCCCAGGACGCGTCCTCGGCAGAGCCGGCGGAGGCGGAGCCCTCTGGCCCCCAGGCATCCCCTGAGCCGCCGACCGGCGGAGACGCTGGAGGAGAGGAGCAGAGTCAGCATGAGGTGGCGCGATGGAAGCGGGGCGTCATCGGGGCGGTTCCCGGCGCCTTCCTCGGAACCCTGGTGGGGGCGACCTTCGCCGGGGGATTCTGGGTGGACGAGAAAGTCGACCGTGCGCTGCGGCGCTATCACGTTCCCTTCCCCCGTGTGGTCATGGGGTACTCCTCGGCGGCCCTGGGCTGGTGGCTGACGCACCAGATGAACGTCTATGAGGAGCGTCAGAAGGTGAAGGAAGCGGCCAAGCCTGCGTCCTGATCGACGGCACCCAGGAGGGTCCCGAAGGCTGCGCTGCTCGCCTCCTAGGCGACTTATACCCTGGTCGCTATGTCCAACGAGCGCTTTCAGCGTCACCTGACGCGTCATGTGAACCGTGCGGCTCGGCGGGGTATCCGCCGGAATCAGCGCGCTGCGCGAGGGCGGTCGCCGCGGCGCAGCGGCACCGGAGGTCAGGGCATCCTGGCGTGGCTGGGGCTGGTGATCCTGGGAATCGTGGCCGCGGCAATCATCAGCTGGTGGCAGCAGGCCGACCCGGACCCGCAGGATTACGCGGACGGCCAGACGGCCGAGCTCGTACGAGTCGTCGACGGCGACACCCTGGTGGTGGACGTTGAGGGTACGGAGGAGCGGGTCCGTCTGCTCAATATTGACACCCCCGAGTCGGTGCACCCTCAGCAGCCAGTGGAGTGCCTGGGGCCCGAGTCCACGGAGCGCATGGAGGAGCTGATCTCACCCGGGGATGAGCTCCGTCTTGAGTTCGATGAGGAGCGTCGAGACCGGTACGACCGGCTGCTGGCTGCCGTTTACCTCGACGACGTCTTCCTCAACGAACAGATGGCCCGTGAGGGGTATGGCGAACCGGCCTACTTTGCGCCCAATGACCGCTTTCTGCCTCAGATTGAGGAGGCGTGGGCACAAGCAGAGGCCGCCGGCGTAGGTCTCTTCGCCGACGGCCTCCACTGTGAGCCGGGCCAGCCGGTGGGCTGATTCCCGGTGATAGGCGTCTGATCTGCCCTAGGCGTTGGCCTTCTTCCAGCGGCGCGCGGCCAGGAAGCTGCGTACGCCCAGGATGAGGTAGACCACCAGCACCAGGAAGGTGATCAGGGCGGTGACACCGGCTGCGGTGTTGTCACCGTCGCCGACCAGGTTGCCGAAGATGGGATGCAGCTGGGCGATGGCGCCCAGGAGTGCGACCAGCAGGGCAATGTGGATGCCAGCCATGAGGCTCTTCAGGGCGATGGCGCCGCTGAGAAGCAGCACTGCCCCCACAATGGCGGGAATCAGGGCGGTCCAGGAGGAGAACTCGGTGACGATGTAGGCAATGACGCCCACCACCACGAGCAGGCCGCCGGTGATGAAGGTCAGACGGGGCATGGGGCTAGCGGAGTAGTCACGGGCCATGGGTGCTCCTTGTGTTGTGCGGTTGAGGCAGACTTTCTTCGCTCCAGTTTACTTCTACAGGGCGTAGAAGAAAGGGGCGGGGCGTCGTCGTCGCGAATGAGGTGTTCCTGTTCTTTCTTCCGAAGGATGGGAGCAGCCCTTGCTGTGTCATGCGTCACGTGATGTGACGTGTTTCTCAACTTCTTCGAATTCCCGAAGAAATGCAGATCTTTCCTTCGATTCGGGTGGCGAAGGGGGTTGCAAAGGGCCAAAACTGGAAGAGCCCCAACGATGTGGACGTCGAATCAAAGGAGATTCACATGACTGAGACGCTGACCAACTCCGCAGAGAAGAACGGAACTCTACAGCCGGAGAGCCGCGATGCTTTCGAGCAGAAGGTCCAGGACCTGCAGAAGGACTGGGACTCCAACCCGCGGTGGCAGCACATCACCCGCGACTACTCCGCAGAGGAGGTCGTGAAGCTCCAGGGTACCGTCCAGGAGGAGCACACCCTGGCCAAGCGCGGCGCCGAGAAGCTGTGGAAGCAGCTGACCGAGGAGCATGCTGCGGGCAAGTACACGAACTCCCTCGGCGCTCTCTCCGGCAACCAGGCCGTGAACTACGTCAAGGGCGGCCTGCGTGCCATCTACCTCTCCGGCTGGCAGGTGGCCGGTGACGCCAACCTCTCCGGCCACACCTACCCGGACCAGTCCCTGTACCCGGCCAACTCGGTGCCCAATGTGGTGCGCCGCATCAACAATGCGCTGCTGCGTGCTGACCAGATCGAGTACCTCGAGGGCATCAAGACCGTTGAGGACTATCTGGTGCCGATCGTGGCGGACGCGGAGGCCGGCTTCGGCGGCCCGCTGAACGCCTACGAGCTCATGAAGCAGATGATCGGTGCCGGTGCTGCAGGTGTGCACTGGGAGGACCAGCTGGCCTCCGAGAAGAAGTGCGGTCACCTGGGAGGCAAGGTGCTGGTTCCCACCAGTCAGCACATCCGCACCCTGCAGGCCGCTCGACTGGCCGCTGACGTGCACAACGTCTCCAGCCTGATCATTGCCCGCACCGACGCTGAGGCTGCCACGCTGATCACCTCCGATGTGGACGAGCGCGACCAGCCCTTCATCACCGGAGAGCGCACCGCGGAAGGCTTCTACAAGGTGCGCAACGGCATCGAGCCCTGCATCGAGCGTGCCAAGGCCTATGCTCCCTACTCCGACCTGATCTGGATGGAGACCGGAACCCCCGACCTCGAGGTGGCACGCCAGTTCGCCGAGGCCGTGAAGTCTGAGTTCCCCGACCAGATGCTGGCTTACAACTGCTCACCGTCCTTCAACTGGAAGAAGCACCTCGACGACGAGACCATCGCCAAGTTCCAGAACGAGCTGGGCAAGATGGGCTTCACCTTCCAGTTCATCACTCTGGCGGGCTTCCACTCCCTGAACTACTCCGCCTTCAACCTGGCCAAGGGCTACAAGGAGGAGCAGATGAAGGCCTACGTGGAGCTGCAGGAAGCTGAGTTTGCCGCCGAGGCAGATGGTTACACCTCCACCCGCCACCAGCGCGAAGTCGGCACCGGCTACTTCGACGCTATCTCCACCACCCTGAACCCGGAGTCCTCCACCGTTGCACTGAAGGGCTCGACTGAAGAGGGCCAGTTCCACTGAGCCCAGCCACCCACCGGCTAATGCGTTGACAAAGGAGTCAGCACCATGAACACCCCCAGCTCGATCACGATCAATGGAATCACTCTCGCTGCCCCGCGCGCAGCACGTCAGAATGAGCTCTTCACCGCAGATGCGCTCGGTTTTCTGGCGGCCCTGCACCGCGAATTCGGCCCTCGTGTAGCCGAGCTCGACGCCGCGGGCGAGGCCAGCGATCAGGCCGAAGGAGAATCGGAGGCGTTCGCTGAGTCCTGGCAGAAACTGCTGGACAAGCACCTGAAGGAGCCGCCGTGCACCTTCATCACCCCGCGCGGCCTGGCGCGGCGCGAGTCCCGCATTCTCTTCGACGGATCGCCGCTGTCGGCCGGACTGGTGGACTTCGGTCTCCACGTTCACCGCAACGGCCTCCGGCTCCTGGGCGAGGGGCGCGCTCCGTTCGTGTCCCTGCTGGGCCTGGAGTCTGAAGAGGAGCTGCAGCTCTGGCAGGACGTCTTCGTCCGCTCCGAGCAACTGCTCGGACTGCCTGAGGGCACGATCCGCGCCATCCATTTCGGGGACCGTGACCCCGAGGCCGGAGCAGTGCTCGCGGAGCGCAAGCCGGTTGCCGCCGCCTAGCGGACTTACCCGCTAGGGCCGGCCGGCCCACCAACGACTGTCGCCCGGGGGTTTTCGAGGTCCCCCCGGGCGACAGTTTCTTTTATGCCTTCTTCGTATCCTGAAGCGGTACCTCAACCACGCGGTGCTAAGCGAAACTGCGGATCTGCACTCCGGCAGATTCCAGAGCCCCACGCACCGCACGCGCCATCGCTACGGCCCCCGGGGTATCACCGTGAGTACAGATGGACTCAGCCTCCATCTCCAGGCGGGACCCGTCCCGGGCAATGATGACGCCTTCCTGGGCCAGGCGGAGCATATTGTCGACCACCTCCGAGCTCTCGTGCAGCACCGCACCGGGCTCACGGCGGGAGACCAGCGTGCCGTCCGGGTTGTAGGAACGGTCCGCAAACGCTTCACCTACTGCTCGCAGGCCCTGTTCGCGCGCATAGTCGAAAGCCACTCCGCCGGGCAGCAGCAGGAGCGGCAGTGCGGGGTTGTACTCAGCGAGCGCATCCACGACCACCTTGGCCTGTGTCCGATCGGCGGCCATGGCGTGGTAGAGGGCCCCATGAGGTTTGACGTACCGGACGCTCGTGCCGGCAAGGCGAGCCAGGCCCTCGAGTGCGCCCACCTGATAGACCACCTCGGCGGCAAGCTCATCCGGAGCATAGTCGATAAACCGCCGGCCGAACCCGGCGAGATCCCGGTAGCCGATATGTGCGCCGACGCTCAGGCCGCGGGCTGCGGCACCCACCACCGTTGAGCGGATGGTTAACGGATCACCGGCGTGGAAGCCGCAGGCAATATTCACACTGGAGACAATGTCCAGCATCTCGCCATCACCGAGGCGCCAGGTCCCGAAAGACTCGCCGACGTCGCTGTTGAGGTCGATAGCAGGCATGTGGTCAGTGTCTCACGCGCGCCAGCGCCCCAGGAGAGCAGCGCTTCAGGCGTTCCGCGGTGCGTGATGCTGCAGGAACTGGTAGACCTCGGTGGGATCAACCCCGGGAAAGGCACCTTGCGGCATGGCCGCGAGCAGGTGGGTGTTGGCGCGGGCAGCCGGCCAGGCCTGGCCCTCCCAGACATCGGCAAGTTCGGCCGGAGGCTGCCGGCAGCAGGTCGGGTCATCGGGGCAGCGAGACTTTGAGCGAGCGGGCGTGTCCCGGCCGCGGAACCACTTCACGTGCTCGAAGGGCACCCCGATCGACAGCGAGTAGATGCCGGAGGAATGGGCCTCGGTGCGGGCGGTGCACCAGAACGTGCCGGCAGAGGTGTCGGTGTACTGGTGGAATGAACGGAACTTGTCCTCCACGTCGAAAACCTGTCGGGAAGTCCACTGACGGCAGATGGTCTGCCCCTCGATGGCCCCGGAATGGTCGGCAGGGAACTTCACACCATCGTTCTCGTAGGCCTTGTGAATGATCCCGGACTCGTGGACCTTCTGGAAGTGGCAGGTGATACCCAGGTGCTCGGTGGCGAAGTTGGTGAAGCGGTGGGCCGCCGACTCGTAGGAGACGGCGAACGCATCCCGCAGGTCCTCGATCGCCAGTTCCTTGGCGTTCTTGGCCTGGCGGAGGAACTCCACGGTGGTGCGCTCGGGCATGAGCAGGCTAGCGGCAAAGTAGTTGGTGTAGACCCGCTGGCGCAGGAACTCTGAATAGTCCTCGGGCTCGGTATGGCCCAGGACGTGATGCCCCAGAGCCTGCAGCAGCACCGACCTGGCGTCCCAGTCCCGCGACCGCCCCTGAGTGAGGTAGATGATCTTGTTCTTCTGATCGGTCACCGAACGGGTGGAATTGGGGAGGTTCGGTACGAAGCGCAGTGAGAAGCCCAGATGCTCGGCAATATCGGCAGCCACGTGATGGCTCAGCGGCCCCGAGGTGTGCCCCACGGCGTCGAGCAGCTTCTGGGCTTCCGCTTCGATCTCGGGATAGTAGTTGTTGCGCGCTCTCATCTCCTCGCGCAGTTCCGTATTGGCCCGCCGTGCTTCCTCAGGGGTCGCGGCCTGCTGCTCCAAGCGCCGCTTCAGTTCCCGCTGGAGGGAGACCAGCGACTCCAGGACGTCCATAGGAAGTCGGTTGGAGAGCCGGACGGTGGGCAGGCCCAGTGCCGCATACAGAGGACCACGCTGGGCCTTTTCGATCTCAATCTCGAGGGCGGCTCGTTTGGAGGGCGGTTCTGCGCCAAAGAGGTCATCCAGCGTCACTCCGAAGACTCGCGCCAACTGATTCAGCTGCGAGAGTTTGGGCTCACGCTTGCCATTCTCCAGCAGTGAGAGCTGCGACGGGGCGGTCTCCAAGCGTTCGGCCAGATCGTCCAGCGTCATCCCCTGCTGCTTGCGGAGGTGGCGCACTCGGCGTCCCAGAGCAATGAGGTCCACGCCGTCGTCGTCGTGGTCAACAGCGCGAAGATGCGCGCCGCCCGGGGCTGGTGCTCCGGCCGACGTCGGTGTCAGGACCTCACGCGATGCGCGCATGCTCTCCAGTTTATGACAGGGCAGTGGCCTAGGTCATATGCACCTGCCTAGGTATCACCGGGTACAGCTCACCAGCCCACCCTCGCGAGGTCCGCTGACGGGTCAGACTGTAGGCATAGTTCCGGTGCGCGGAGGTTCTTGGCCCTTCTTGGGCCCCCGGCGCGGCACGCCCTGGCGAACATCGTGACGGCCGTGGACCCACCAGTAGATCAGAAGCGTGAGGACCACCATGATGGTGCATCCGGTGTACATGACCTGATAGCCGCCGGCTTCCACCAAGGGACCCAGGAACAGCGGGGCGAACCCGAAGCCGATGTCCATCATGATGAAGTTCGTGGAGATGCCGATACTGATGCGCGGCGTTGGCAGGCGATTGGCGATGGCCGCCTGCAGAGCCGGAAGCATGGATCCGAAGCCGGCCCCGGCCAAAGCCCCAGAGGCGATGATCGCCCACTGTCCCGGCGCCCAGGCCAGCAGTCCCATAGAACCGATGAACACGGTGATCGCCGGGTAGAGCACCCAGTTGTCACCGAAGCGATCTTGGATGCGTCCGGTGACCAGGCGGGTGGCCAGCATGCAGACGGAATAGACCAGGAAGTAGATGCTGGCGGCATCGAGCATGCCCAGACTGCGGGCGTAGCCGTTGAGGAATGTCATCACCGAGGCGAAGACGATGCCCACGAACATAGCCACCAGAGCGATGCTGAAGGCTCGCGGCTCAATAATGTCCCGGGGCCGCAGCATCAGTCGTTGCCGCATGGAGGCGCCCACGGGCTTGACCTCGGGGACTCGCATGAAGACCGCGAAGAGAAGCGCGGCGCCGGACATCGCCGTGACGGCAACGAACATGGTTTCGAAGCCGTAGGCCTCGCTGAGCTGAATAGCCAGCAGGGGGCCGAGTGCCGGGGGCAGAGCATTGGCCAGCAGATAGTATCCGGAGCCCTCGCCGCGTCGGGACTTGGGAATGATGTCGAAGACCGCCGCGGTCAGCGCGGTCTGGCCGAACCCCAGCCCGATGCCGTGCAGGAACCGCAGGGCGATGAGCAGCTCGAAGCTGTTGACCCAGATATAGGCCAGGGACGCCAGCGTGTAGAGGAGCATGCACAGGATCAGTGTGCCTCGGCGGCCAAGGGTGTTGACCCACTTGCCGGCGAAGATACGAGCGAAGAGAGCGCCCACCACAAACGCACTGGCAGCGAAGCCTGCCGCCGTCTCCCCGGCACCGAACTCACTGGCGGCGTAGACGGCCATGCCGGTGACCAGGGTGAAAAACCCTGTGGTCATCATCAGGTTGATGAGGGTGGCGAACAGAAAGTCCCTCGTGAAGAGCTTCTCCTTGTGGGAACCGCGGCGGGACTCTTCTGCACCTTGATCATTCGGGGAAGTATCCTGAGCCACAGAAAGATTCTTGCACGCGATTCTGGAAGCGAAGGACGTCAATGGTCAGTGCTGTGCACTGGGCGGGCCAACGCGCCCTCCTGCTGGAGTTTGACAGCCTGGCCGAGGTGATGCGTTTCCACGCCCACCTCACCGCCGAACCTCTGGCTGGACAGCGCGAGGCCACCGCAGCGGCTCGGACCGTGCTCTTGGACTTCCGACGCCGTCAGGATGCGGTCGCTGCGGCGCGCCAGGTCAAGCGCATCAAAGCCAAGGCGGCCGAGTATCCGGCAGCCCGCGAGCTGACCCTGGACGTCCACTATGACGGTGAGGACCTGGACTCCCTCGCGGAGGACTTGGGCATGAGCCCACAGGCGCTCGTGGACTGGCACACCTCGACCACCTGGGTGGGGGCCTTCGGAGGATTCGCCCCGGGCTTCACCTACTGCGTGCCGGAGGAGCTGGTGCGCGGAGAGAGCGGACGACGCCGGCGCGGCAGGAAATCCGAGCGCGGGAGCTTCACTGTCGCGCGGCACTCAAGTCCGCGCACCTACGTGCCGGCGGGGGCGGTGGCACTCGCCGGAGAGTTCTCCGGGATCTATCCGAGGGAGTCTCCCGGCGGATGGCAGCTGATCGGCACCACCGACGCGCCCCTGTGGGACGTCAGGCGCAGCACCCCAGCTCTGATTCGCCCCGGTGACACCGTCCGGTACCGGCAGCGGTCTGAGAAGATCGTGGTCTCGTCCCCGGCGGCGAGTCCGACGCCGTCTCCGGCGCCGACGGACACCGTAGTGGAGGTGGTGTCCCCGGGACCGCAGACGCTTATTCAGGATTTGGGCCGACCTGGTCTGAGCGATCTGGGCGTCCCCCGCTCGGGTGCTGCGGACCCGGCATCGCTGCGTCAGGCCAATCAGCTGGTGGGCAATGAGGAGGATGCTGCCGGATTCGAGGTGCTCTACGGCGGGCTGGTGCTCAAGGCGCATCAGACTACGGTGCTGGCCGTGACCGGCGCGGAGACTGAGCTGACGGTTGAGACTCCGGCCGATACGCAGCGCTCCAATATGGCGGTCTCCGGAACCGGGGCCTCCGGTGAACCGCAGGCACCTGAGGTTTCCACTCGTGAGGTGACCATGCGGGCGCCATTCTGGCTGTTCCCGGGCGAGCGGCTGCGACTGGCGGCACCCGCCCGCGGCATCCGCAACTACATTGCGGTCTCTGGGGGAGTGGCGCGTGAACGTGTGCTGGGCAGCGCCTCTACCGACGTGCTCTCTGGCCTCGGGCCGGCGCCTGTCGACGCGGGACAGCGCTTCGGTCTCAACGGCGCAGCCTCCCGTTTTGTGGGCATCGCCGACGTCTCGCGCAGCCGCCTGCCCGCTGCCGAGGGACCGACGGTGCTGCGCTTCGTGCCCGGACCGCGTGAGGACTGGTTCGCGGGACCGCGGGGCAGTAACCCGGGGCTCCACGCTCTGCAGACCATTCCCTGGCGGGTCTCCCAGAAGTCCAACCGCGTGGGGTTGCGGTTGGAGGGAGATGGCCAAAAGCTCGCGCGCACCCGCGACGGGGAACTGCCCAGTGAGCCCGTGGTAGATGGCGCACTTCAAGTGCCGCCCTCTGGAGAGCCGGTGCTGTTTCTGGCCGACCATCCCGTCACGGGAGGCTATCCCGTCATCGGTGTGGCGGTTCGAGAGGACCTCCCGCTGGCGGCCCAGCTTCCTCCCGGCACGGAGATCCGCTTCACCGCCGTGGACCCGGAGACGCTGCTGCCCGTGAGCTAGCCCCTTGACCGCTGCGAACTTTATTCAGGGTGTGGCCATAGCGCGCGGTGCAGAATGCCTCGAGTCGCTGGGCCAGTCGACTAATGCTGGCGGCACCGTGGTGTTCCGGTCGCCACGCGGCGTGGAGATGAGCGCGCAAGGGCGCGCCGTTGACCCTGATCTTGACAGGGCGCAGCTGAAAGTAGGGATCGTCGGTGACTACGGCGGCCCCGCGGCCGGCCGCGGCGAGAGCCTGCGCCAGCCGCCCGTGACTCACCTCGACCCTGCCGCGTGGCGCGAGGTCAGCGAGGTGGAGGGCAGACTCGATAATCTGGCGCGACTTAAACTCCTGCGGTACCACGATGAGCTGTTCCTCACAGAGCTCCGCGATGTCCACTGATTCCTGCCCCGCCCACCTGTGGCTTTCGGGGACGTAGGCCCACACTGGCAGGGCAGCTAGTGGGCGTGACGCGACTCGGTCTCCTGGCGGCTGGGGAGCCACCACCAGGTCATAGTCAGCGGTGATGGTCTCCTGGCGAGCATCAGCCACAACCTCGGAGACATAGGGCGCGGGATCCTCCGGTGTGAAGGTAGCGACGAAGGGCGCGACCACATCGATCAGCGTGGTGCGGGGCGCAGCGATAGCAATGCTGCGCATGGCACCTGCTGCCAAAGACTCAGCGATCTTCTCCGCCTGGGCGTGAGCCTGGACGATCTGTTTGGCCACCGTGAGAAACTCCCGCCCTTCCGAGGTGAGGACCAGACGGACTCCCGATCGTTGGAAGAGCCGCAAGCCCAACTCAGCTTCGAGTTTCTTGATTTGGCGGGACAATGCTGGCTGAGTGATGTGCAGGTGAGTTGCGGCCGCGGACACTGTCCCCTCTTCGACCACCGCTACGAAGTAGGTCAGCAGGCGATGTTCCATCGGATCATTCTATGCCCCATAGACATGCAATTAATGAAGATTAGGCATTAGACAGCATGGAAATGGGGCGGGAAGATCGAGGGGTCCTCGTGACGTCGTCGACCTTCAAGGAGCCCCCATGGCAGATGCACCCGTTCACGCTACGATCGAGCAGTCCCGGCACCTGGTGACCGAACTGCCGGGCCCGAAGGCTCGTGAGTTGGCGCAGCGTCGCAACGCCGCCGTGGCCAAGGGTGTCTCCTCGGTCATGCCCACCTACGCGGTACGGGCCCAGGACGGGATCATCGAAGATGTTGACGGCAATCGGCTGATTGACCTCGCGGCAGGCATCGCGGTCACCAATGTGGGCGCTACCTCCCCCAAAGTTGTCGAGGCCGTCCAGCGGCAGGTCGCTGAGTTCACACACACGTGCTTCATGTCGACCCCCTACGAGGCTTACGTTGAAGTGGCCGAAAAGCTCAATGAGCTGGCCCCCGTGCCGGGGGAAGCTCGTACTGCCCTGTTCAATTCCGGGGCTGAAGCCGTAGAGAACGCGGTCAAGATTGCGCGCGCATACACGGGGCGGCCCGCGGTAGCAGCCTTCGACCATGCCTACCACGGCCGAACGACCCTCACCATGGCGCTGACGGCAAAGTCCATGCCGTATAAGCACAGCTTCGGTCCCTTTGCCCCGGAGATCTACCGTGTGCCGGGATCCTACCCCTACCGTGACGGACTCACAGGTGCTGCTGCCGCGGAGCGGGCCATTGACCAGCTGGAGAAGCAGATCGGGGCCCAGAGCCTTGCGGCCGTCATCATCGAACCCATCCAGGGAGAAGGCGGCTTCATCGTTCCCGCTGACGGGTTTCTGCCCGCCATCGCTCAATGGTGCCGTGCGAACGGTGTGGTGTTCATCGCGGATGAAATCCAGACAGGCTTTGCGCGCACCGGCAGCTGGTTTGCTTCCCAGCATGAAGACGTGCAGCCGGACCTGATCACGACCGCTAAGGGGATTGCTGGTGGTATGCCGCTCTCTGCGGTTACCGGCACGGCAGAGATCATGGACGCCGCCCACCCCTCAGGGCTCGGCGGCACCTACGGCGGCAACCCCGTGGCCTGTGCTGCGGCTCTGGCCGCGATCGAAACGATGGAAGAACAGCAGTTGGCGCAGCGTGCCCGCCGTGTGGAGGAGCTCGCCCTGGCTCAGCTGCGGCAGACGCAGCAGAAGGACCCCCGTATTGGGGATATCCGAGGGCGCGGGGCGATGCTCGCTTTTGAACTGGTGGATCCGGAGACCGCAGCCCCCAATGCTGAGCTGACCAAGGCGGTTGCCTCGGCAGCGCACCGCGCGGGAGTGGTCACCCTGACGTGTGGGACGTACGGCAACGTGATTCGACTGCTGCCACCCCTGACTATCAGCGATGACCTCCTCACCGAGGGCCTCGGAGTGCTCCTCGAAGCCCTCACTGCAGCCTGATCTGGCTGCCCCTGCCCTTACACCCCCACGTACGGAAAGACCCCCAGTGTCCCAGAGCTTCACCGTCACCAATCCCGCCACCGGCGCCACGCTTGAGACGCTGATTGGCGTCACCCCCGGCGACGCCGCCGCTCAGGTGTATCAGGCTCACGCCGCCTTCTCCGCATGGCGGCAGACTTCTCCGCGTCATCGGGCTGATGTGCTGATGCGCGCCTACCAGGGCATGATGGATCAGGCCGACCGCCTAGCGGAGCTCATCGTGGCTGAGAACGGGAAGTCCCAGGTTGATGCCGCGGCTGAGGTGAAATATGCCTCCGAGTTCTTCCGCTGGTACGCCGAGGAGGCGGTGCGAGCGCCCAGCCAGTTCGGAGAGGCTCCCGCCGGCGGCGTCCGCAATGTAGTGATCCGCCAGCCAGTGGGGGTGGCGGTGCTGATCACTCCCTGGAACTTCCCCGCCGCCATGGCTACCCGAAAGATCGGACCTGCGTTGGCTGCCGGATGTGCAGTGCTGCTTAAGCCCGCGGCCGAGACTCCGCTGACGGCGCTGGCTATCGCCGATATCCTCCTGGAGTCCGGTGTGCCTGAAGGGACGGTGCAGGTAGCCCCGACCACGGATGCTGCCGGGGTGGTCAGTGCCTGGCTGGCGGACTCCCGGGTCCGGAAGCTCTCTTTCACCGGGTCTACCCCGGTCGGCCGGCGGCTACTAGCCCAGTGTGCAGACCGGGTGGTAAACACGTCCATGGAGCTGGGCGGCAACGCGCCGTTCATTGTCACCGAGGACGCCGAGATCGACGCTGCGGTGGAGGGCGCGATGCTCGCCAAGTTCCGCAACGGCGGCCAGGCCTGCACAGCAGCCAACCGGTTCTACGTCCACGCTGACGTGGTGGAGGAGTTCACCGCAAAATTTGGTGCACGCATCGAAGCCCTACGGGTGGGGGACCCCTCTCAGGGCGCCGACATCGGACCGGTCATTACTGCTAAGGCCGCGGCGGGCATCCGTGCCCTCGTGGAGCAGGCCGTGGAACAGGGCGCACAGATCAGGCACCAGGCCCAGCTGCCGGCTGAGGCGCAGGAGACCTTCGTGACTCCGGTGTTGCTCAGTGGTGTGCCCCAGGACGCGGACATCCTCACACAGGAGATCTTCGGGCCTGTCGCTCCCATTGTCAGCTACACCGACGAGGAGGCGATGCTCCGGATGGCCAACGCTGCCGAGGTGGGGCTGGCTTCCTACGTTTATGCCGGGGACCTGCGCGGTGCCATGCGGCTTGGTGAGCGTCTGGAAGCTGGGATGGTGGGGATCAACCGGGGGATCGTCTCGGACCCCGCGGCTCCCTTCGGTGGAGTGAAGCAGTCCGGAATCGGACGTGAAGGTGGGGCTTTCGGCATCGAGGAGTTCACTGAGGTCCAGTACCTCAGTGTGGACTGGAGCAGTTGAGGGGAAGCTAGGGACGGTGGCGCAGAACGACCTCAAAGGATGCGCCCCGGCGCGCCCGAATACCGACGCAAGGTTGCACAGTTCTTCCTCGGACTCGCACCTTTGCTCAGCTCTATTCGCCATAAGGAATGCTGTCTGGCATCCTCGAGGACCGGCATGGTATTCGGAGGAGTGCCCGCGCTGACCGTCGCCTATCTGAATGAAGAGGTTCGACCACGGGCTGTAACCTCACTTGGTGAGCAGTGGGATGCTTTCCGTGACGATCTCGGCCTTGGTCTGCGTGATCCTGTTCATCCGTCTAGCGCCTGCGTCGGTGCACTTTACTCGGGCGCGTAGCCGCCTGCGGGAGGCCTGAGGCACATTGGCAGGTAACCTCTCTGCGGAGTCTGCTTCTCTCTATATCCTTAGCTACTATGGTGGCTCATCCGTCCTGGGTTACGGCGGAGGCTGGTTCTACAGCTGGGCCGGTTGGTCCGGCAGCGTGGGTATGGTGGCAGGATTGGTGTTCCTCGCGGGATTTGTGGTGGCCGTCGTGCTGTCTCGTCAGACGTCACATCCGCCCACGCAGGGCTTAAAGACCACAGGAGTCAGGCAAGGCGCAGCGAAAGCATGAGAATTGCTCGATTCTGTCCGTTCTGGAGATCCATGCCGAGCAGTTCCTCGATTTTGCGCAGCCGGTAGGACAACGTATTGCGGTGAATAAACAATTCATCACAGATAGCGCTCTTGACTCCGCTGTGCTTGAGGTAGCTCTCCAGGGTCTCGCGCAGCGGGTGATGTTCAGGGCTGTTCAGGGGCGCCAGCAGCCGACGTGCCAAGCTCATGCTTCCCGGATGGCTCAGAGTGTCGACGACGGCATCGAAGTTCATGGGGGGAGCAGTCGTCACCCCGGGCGCTCCTAGACTCCGGCGGAGATGGCGCAGCGTCAGCCCGAGTTCCGCGGAGTTCTCCACCACATCAATAACGCAGGAGGTCGAAGGCGCGTTCCCCAGGGATTCGGAGACGATCAAGCTGAGCTCTGTCATCGTCATCTTCCCCTGGACGAGCACTGTAGATAGGTCTGCGTCCTCCACGAAACGCATCGTGGGGAACTCTGCTCCGAGGCGTGTGCGGATACGCCAGGACAGTGTACGGAGATAGGTGACGGACATTCCTGAATCCACTTGAAGGAGGACGACGCCGATGGGCCGGAAAGGGTCTAGCTCTGCATCCCGGGTCAGGGCCAGCAGGTCTTCTGTTTCGATGGTGGAGCGCGAGTAGATAGCTTCGACCAGCCTGCCGGCACTGCGGGAGTAGGCCATCGCCGTGGAACCAAGTGTTGCCGCCAGCTGCAGTGCCAGCACTGCGGTGGCAGGACGGATCAATGAAGTGACGAGTTGCGATGTCTGTGAGGCTTCGATGACTAGGCGGAATGCATCATTATCGGGTGAAGGTAGTGTGAACTCTGCACGCTGGATGATAGGACCAGGGCCTCCCGCGCGTAGTAGTTCTGCCCCGGTTCGGTCTTCGATGAGGGCTCGCTCGCCGACCGTGGAGGCGATGTGGTGCAGCACATCGTGAAGCGTGCCTCCGCGTGCGACGAGTTCACTGCATTGCTGGGCCAGCTCTGAACCTCGTCGGATCATGTCGTATCGCTCCGCGGTCACCCGGTCCTGGACTTCTCGCTGAACCAGGGGAAAGGGAACCTCCGGAGGGACGAGCAGGAGGGGGAGACCCTGATTTTGGCATGCATCGATCAGTCCTTGGGGTACCTGGGGATGCGCGGGGCCCACGCCGAAAACCAGGGCTGCGGCTGGAACTCGGGCTAGTCGCTCCACGTAGGCATCCCAGACCCGGACATCAGTGACGTTCATGCCGACGCCTGATGTGAGGACCAAAGTGCCCGGGGTGAGGAACTCTGTGGGATCAATTGATTCGGTGGGTACAGACCACGTGAAAGACCGTCCTAGAGCACCCTCTGGTCCTGGGACGGCGACGTCGATGTGGAACTCCGAGGCACTCACTACATCCGAAACACGCATGTAACAAACCTAGTGCAGTCTGCATTACAGCTGCGTGAATCCTGATGCACGTTGCCTAATGATTTTTTTGAGACGCGGCTCATAGACTCACTTCATGGCTGAGAGCGACATTTTCATCAACGCGGACATGGGTGAAGGTCTGGGCCTCCATTCGTTCGGTCACGACGAGACCCTGATGTCCAGTGTTGATGCCATTAACCTTGCCTGTGGTTTTCACGCCGGTGACCCGCACATCATGGCGGCCACAGTTGAGCTCGCTGCTTCATACGACGTACGAGTCGGTGCCCACCCAGGCTTGCCGGATCTTGCAGGCTTCGGCAGGCGGAGGATGCTCTTAACCCCTACTGAGGCGGCAGATCTGGTGAGGTACCAGGTCGGAGCCCTCACTGGCTTCCTCGGGGCATTTGCGATGCCGTTGAACCACATCAAGCCCCACGGAGCCTTTTACGGCATGCTCGCCGCTGATGAGGAACTCATGGCGGCTGTAGCGGAGGTCAACCTGCAATATGGCGTTCCGTTCTTTGGTTTGGCAGGAACGGCCCACGAGACGGTCTGTCGACGCAGGGGCGTGGAGTTCATACCTGAGTTGTATGTGGATCTGAACTACTCGGCCGCAGGCGAGCTCATTATTCAGCGCAAGCCAGAGATGGCAGACCCCGAGGCTGTTCGGGAGAGAGTCTCTCAAGCAGTTTCAGGTCAGCCGATCCGCGCAGTCGACGGTACAGAGATCACGATTGAATTTCAGAGTGTCTGCGTGCATTCGGATGCACCAAACTCACCTGAGGTGGCCGCCGCTGTCCGTCAAGCGCTCGCCGCCTGACTCCTTAGTTCTGTTCTTTCCAGGGCCGTCCGGTCCGGAATATCTTCACTGACGAAAGGCCGTTGCATTATGGCAGACATCATCTCTCCCCTTCCTGGTGTTTTCTACACGTCGCCGGGCCCGGACAAACCGCCCTTTGTGACAGTGGGCGACTCGATCGATGCAGGTCAGGCAGTAGGGCTCGTGGAGGTGATGAAGCAGTTCACGGAGATCCGCTCCGAGGTTTCAGGGACGGTCAAGTCGGTGGAGGTTGAAAACGGTGCCACGGTGAACCCGGGGACGGTGCTTGTTGTCGTGGATGAGGGCTGAACCACCGATGCAGAAGCTTTTGATCGCCAACCGCGGTGAAATTGCGGTGCGCATTATCCGTACCGCCCGCCGTATGGGCATTGCTACTGTGGCCGTCTGCAGCGAGGCCGATGCCGATTCCCTCGCCGTCGCGGAAGCGGACGAGCACGTGGTCATTGGTCCAGCCCCTGCCCCGAAGAGCTACCTCAATCAGGAAGCTGTGCTGCTGGCGGCCGCTGAGACCCACGCCGATGCGGTTCACCCTGGCTTCGGGTTCCTCTCCGAGAACGCATCATTTGCCCAGGCTGTGACAGAGGCTGGCCTGGTGTGGGTGGGCCCTTCGGCTGAGACTATCCGCCTCATGGGAGATAAAGTGGCTGCTCGTGCAGCGGCTGCTCAGGCCGGAGTGCCGACACTCGCTGGTTCGGAGGGGCCACTGGATCCCGACGATGATCCCCTCGGCTTAGCGCGGCGTACCGGCTTTCCGGTGGTCATTAAAGCCGCAGCCGGTGGCGGTGGCCGAGGTATCCGCGTGGTGGAGAAAGAGAGCGAGTTCCTCTCCGCTTTGGACATTACGCGGGCAGAGGCCCGTGCTAGCTTCGGCGACGACACTGTCTATCTTGAGCGTTTTGTACCCAAGGCCCGGCACGTGGAGGTACAACTGCTCGGCGACGGTATTCGCGTGGTGCATCTGGGGGATCGTGACTGTTCTATGCAACGGCGATCCCAGAAGGTTATGGAGGAGGCACCGGCTCCGGGGCTTCCTGACCATGTCCGTCGCACTATTGCTGAATCTTCTGTGCGGCTGGCTGAAGCGTGTGGGTACACCGGCGCAGGCACGGTCGAGTTCCTTTACGATCCCGAGAGGGAGGAGGCGGCATTTATCGAGATGAATACCCGCCTCCAGGTGGAGCATCCTGTCACAGAGGAGATCACCGGCATCGATATCGTCGAGCACCAGCTGCGCGTTGCCGCTGGAGAACCGCTCGCGCTGGAACAGGAGAGCATCCGCCTCTCGGGGCATGCCTTCGAGTGCAGGATCAATGCCGAAGATCCCAGCAACGGTTTCTTCCCCAGCCCAGGGACCATTAGTGAGCTGAGATGGCCGCAGTCTGAGGCAGTACGGGTCGATTCAGGGGTGACGGCGGGCTCTGTTGTGGCGCCATTCTATGACTCGATGGTGGCCAAGCTCATAGTTTCAGGCCCTGATCGCGAGAGTGCGCTGGAACGGCTCCGTGCCGCCCTGAACGGCATCGTTGTCGAGGGTATTTCCACCACGGTTCCCCTCCATCAGGCATTGGCCTCTCTGCCGGAGCTGGCAGAGGTCGCCCATCACACCAAGTTCATCGAAGACTCCGGAATCCTTACCGCATTGGAGGCATCATGAGCGTCCCATCACTTCCTGAGAAGGCCCGCTGCACTTACGGCGGGGACGAGTTCCTGTTCGTTGAGATCGACGAAGCCATGAGCCTCGCCGCCAATGTACGAGCGATGACCATTGCCCGCGGCCTGCAGGAGCAACGACCGGAGGGCCTGCTGGAAATCTGCCCGGCCAACGCCTCCCTGCTGCTGCGTGTGGACCCGGATGTGCTCGACCCTCGGCAGTTGGAGACCTTAGTCCGTGAGCTGGAGGAACAGGCCCGGCAGGCGGTCGGAACGCCCTTGCCTACGAGGATCGTTGAGGTGCCTGTGTGGTACCAGGATCCATATACTGACGCCGTCGTGAAGCGATTCCGTGAGGGGTATCACCAGGACCCTTCAGGCACTGACTTGGACTATGCAGCCGCTGTGAACGGCCTCTCTGGGCCGGAGGAGTTTATCCGCCGGCACCATGAACAGCCGTGGCTGGTCACGATGGTGGGCTTTGTTGCTGGCCTGCCGTTCATGTTTCAACTGGTGGACCAGGAAAAGCAGCTGCAGGTGCCCAAGTACCTCAGCCCGCGCCCCTCCAGCACGCCACAGCTTACCGTTGGGCACGGTGGGTGCTTTGGGTGCATCTACTCGGTGGAGGGAGCCGGGGGGTATCAGATGTTTGGGCTCGCAGCCGGCCCAATTTTTGATCCGTCGCAGCAGGCGGCTGATTTGAAAGAGTCCATGATCTTCTTCCGTCCCGGAGACATTGTGAAGTTCCGGCCGGTTGACGAAGAGGAATATCGGCTACTTCAGCAGCAGGTCGAGGCTGGTACTTTCACCTACCGCACAGCTGCCGCGGAATTCGATCCTGACGCTGCCCTGACCAACGGGGAAGCGTACAATCGCGTCCTTTTGGAGGCTCTTTCATGAGTGTGACAATTCACCAGCCTGGTCTGGCCACCACGGTGCAGGACCGTGGTCGCACCGGCTATTACCATTTGGGTCTTCCTCAGGGAGGAGCGCTGGACCAATACTCGTATGAGCTGGCCAACGCTCTGGTAGGAAACACCGCTGGGGAGGCAGTGCTGGAGTGCACATACATGGGCCCGGTGCTCTCTGTCTCGCAGGCAGTGAGCATCGCAGTGACCGGGGCCCCGGTAGAGATCAAAGTCAATGGGGAAATCCAGCCGATGTGGTCTCGTCTGCAGTTGCAGGCTGGGGACGAACTCAGCTTCGGCATCATCTCCGCCGGCACCCGGTTCTATATCGCGTTCGCCGGAGGAATCGATGTGCCGGTGGTGATGGGGAGCCGTTCCACCTACCCTCTGGGGGCTTTAGGAGGGTTCAACGGAAGGAAGTTAGAAGCAGGAGACGTCCTTCCCCTGGGCATCCCTGCACAGCGGATGGGTCCGGCAAGCCTGGCCGAGAATCACCGTCCGGAGTTTGGCGGAGCACAGACCGTGCGGGTGGTGCTGGGGCTCTATGACCATCGGCTGACGACGACCGGGCTGAAGAACCTGACGGAAAAGGAGTGGACGCTTAGTCCCGTCGCGGACCGCATGGGTATGCGTTATGACGGGCCAGGGGTTGAGTGGAAGGAACGTGAGCAGCCCTTCGGTGCGGGATCAGACCCGTCGAACATTGTCGATGCGGGATATGCGGTCGGGTCCATCCAGATACCGGGCGGAACCCAGCCCATCATTCTGCACCGGGACGCTGTTTCGGGTGGAGGCTACGCGATGGTGGCCACGGTCATTAGTGCTGACATGGATCTGGTGGCACGGGCTGCCCCAGGGACCGTGACACGATTCGAGCCGGTGGACCTTGACGAGGCACTCTCTGCTCGTCGTCACCGCCGGGAGACATTGGACGCAGCACTGGCGTCTCTCCGGTAGGCCGGGTTGGCGGGACGGGCAGGAGACCCGCAAGCGGTTCTCAGCGCTGAGTGGAAGAGCGGATGATGAGCTCAGGCTCCAGGAGCACGGGCTCACAGTCTTCGCCGGCGATGAGACGCATAAGGGTCTCCAGAGCCTGTCTGCCCATCTGGTGCATGGGGGAGTGAACCGTGGTCAGGGGGATGCCCACGGATTCTGCCAGCGGAGTGTCGTTGTACCCCACCAGGACGACGTCGTCCGGTACGCTCCGGCCCTGATCTTGCAGTACTCCCAACGCACCGATGGCGGCAAAGTCGTTGGTGGCAAAGACGGCGTCCGGTTCCAGGCCGGTCTCCAATACTTCTGCCATGGCCAGACGTCCAGCCATAGTGTCGAATCCCCGGAAGATGATGTTCTTTTCCGGTACCTCTATCCCGGCATCGCTGAGCCCGTCGATGAGTCCCTGAGTGCGATCCTGCGCGGTGGAGGCGAATTCCAGGCCCGCCAGCACCACGATGGACCGGCACCCCAGGTCCGCCAGATGCTGGGCCACGAGGCGCCCGCCGGCATAGTCATCCAGCGTGACGGAAATATGTCCGTCCTTGCGGCGCGAGGTCAGCACGAATGGCACGTGGCGCTGAGCGAGGTTTTCAAGAAAGTCATCATCCAGGTGGGCATCGCCGAAGATTAGCCCGTCTACCCGCCGTTCCAGCATGGCCTGGGTTCGAGTGCGCTGGAGGTCGACGTCGTCGTGGGAATTCATGACGTAGGTATTGACCCCGTGCTCCACCCCGGCTTCTTCGATGCCTTCATAGATGGTGGCCAGAACGAGGTCCTGCAGGCGCGGGACCATGACGCCTACGAGGTTGGAGCGGGCCGTACGCAGACTGGCCGCGTGAGGATTGCGCGTGTAGCCGTGTTCCTCAGCCAGCGACAGGATTTTTTCCACCGTGGTGGCCGAGGCCCAACGGGTGCGCTGATCGGCCGGTGCGCTGAGAACCCGGGAGACGGTGGGGACGCTGACCCCCGCTAGGGCAGCGAGTCCCCGCTGCGTCATATTGCGCTTGCCGTGCTCAGTCATCCGCTACCTCCTCCTGCCCCAGCCTACCCGGCAGAATCCCTTGCTTCCGTTGCTGACCTGGGAGACTCTTCGGCCTGAAGGATGCATCCCGCCGCAGGGCGAGCAGATGTCACAAGGAATTTACACAAACGTTATCGGCAAACGATTGCCGTAATCGATTGTGTGATGGAATCTTGTGTGTACCGATCATGACGGCCATCACACAGAAAGAGGTTCTCTTGCTCGCTGAAGCTCCCGCCCGCGTCGCTCTCCTTGCCACAGGGGGCACCATCTCGTCTCGGGCCTCGGCCTCCGGGGCCCGGGCGCAGGACCGGGCGGAGGAGCTGATCGCTGCGGCAGAACTCCATCGTGAGTCAGTGGAGGTGGAAGCTCACGACTTGGCGGTCGAGAACTCGTTCAACTTTGGCTTCTCCGACCTGGCTGCTATTGCGAGGGAAGTTGCTCGGCTGAGCAGTCGTGACGACGTCGACGGTGTCGTGGTGACTCACGGCACCGACACCATGGAGGAGACTGCAGCGATCCTGGCTCTCACACACCAGGGCGAGACGCCGGTGATCATCACCGGCGCTCAGCGAAGCGCCGATCAGTCCGACACAGACGGTCCTCGAAACCTCCGGGACGCGGTCTTGACTGCAGCATCTCCGGCGACCCGTGGGCGGGGCGTCATGCTGCTCTTCGCTGGAACTCTTCATGCCGGATGGGGAGTGCGGAAGCACCACACGCTGGCGGTCCAGCCCTTCGCGCATGTCTCCGGGGGACTCCTGGGAAGGGTTCAACAGGGTCGGCCGCAGTACTACGCGGTCAGCGATCCGCTGCCCCAGTTGCCCCTTCCTTCGGTCTCCTTCGAGAAGCTGCGTGTAGACCTGGTGATGGCCTATCCCGGGGCGGACGGTCTTCTGATCAACGCGGCTCGGGAGGCCGGTGCAGACGGAATCGTCGTCGCCGGGCAGGGAGCGGGCAACCCAGGACGATCTATGGTCCGGGCGATCGAGGATGCCGTGCAGGCGGGAGTGCTCGTGGCCGTGGGAACCCGGGCCTTCGCGGGTGAGGCCGCGCCCATCTACGGAGGGGGCGGGGCCGTCGACGCCCGGACAGCCGGAGCCTCGTTGCTTACCGATGTGCCAGTTACCCAGGCCCGTCTGCTGCTGGCATTGCTGCTAGATCATTCATCCCTGGCGGAGGCGCGCGCGCAGCTGGAATCCTGGCAGACATCCGGTCGCGGAGTGGTCCGGAGGCAGAAGAAAGAACCTCACATGCAGGACAAGTCCGGTGCTCAGTGGGAGCTGGCGCCGCTGAATCTGCAGTGATGACAGTGGAGAACCGAGAGAAGAGGAAGAGCATGCCCAAGGAGATCTTTGTAGCATTCGGCATCGACGTCGACGCGGTTGGCGGTTGGCTGGGCTCCTACGGAGGAGAGGATTCCCCCGGTGACATCTCCCGTGGAATCTTCGCCGGTGAGGTGGGTGTTCCCCGTCTGAACCGGCTGCTGGCCAAGTATGAGCTGCCCAGCACCTGGTTCTGGCCAGGGCACTCTGTCGAGACCTTTCCTGAGCAGTTCGACGAGGTCGTCGCGGCAGGCCATGAGATTGGGGTCCACGGATACAGCCACGAGAACCCCATTGCCATGACTCGTGAGCAGGAGACTGAGATCCTGGACTATTGCGTGGATCTCATCGAACGCCGCGCCGGGCGTCGTCCCACCGGCTATGTGGCGCCATGGTGGGAGTTCTCCCCGGTGACCAATGAGCTTCTGCTGGAGAAGGGCATCAAGTATGACCACTCACTGATGCACCGTGACTTCGAGCCCTACTACGTGCGCGTGGGGGACAGCTGGGAGCAGTCGAAGATCGACTATGACAAGCCCGCCAGCACCTGGATGAAGCCGCTGACCCGCGGCGAGGAGACCGATTTGGTGGAGATTCCCGCGTCCTGGTACCTCGATGACCTTCCACCGATGATGTTCATCAAGTCCAGCCCCAACAGCCACGGATTCGTTAACCCGCGTCACATTGAGGAGATGTGGAGGGACCAGTTCGACTGGGTTTACCGCGAGTCCGACTATGCGGTTTTCACCATCACCATTCACCCTGACGTCTCCGGTCGTCCGCAGGTGCTGCTCATGCTGGAGCGTCTGATCGAGCACATCAATAAGCACGACGGCGTGAAGTGGGCCACGTTCGACCAGATTGCCGATGACTTCATCCGCCGCTCACCCCGCAAGAGCTGAGGGCGGGTACGAAGAAAAGAAAAGTAAGGAACGGCCGGCGGCTGACACGGCGCCACCGCAAGCCGCCGGCCACCTCACCCACGATTGGAATCACACACCGGAATGAGGAAACCTCATGTTAACATCCACCCCTGAGCAACCGCAGCGCTTGCCGAAGATCTCCGGTAAGCAGACCGTCATTGTGGCCATCATTTGCTTTGTGGCCTGGTCCATCGCGGTCTATGACTACATCCTGTTCGGTACCCTGCTGCCCCGTATCGAAGAGAGTTTTGGCTGGTCTCAGAGCTTTGCGCTTCTGGTCTCCACCCTCGCCAGTGCCGCCATCTTCGTTGTCATCATCATCTTTGGCCCTCTCGTGGACCGCATGGGACGACGCCGGGGCATGATGGCCTCGGTGGGCGGCACCGCAGTGGCGGGCGTGGCCACCGCCGCCGTCCAGGGCGCGACCTCCGTGGTCGCTGTCCGCGGCTTCACCGGGTTGGGCCTGGCGGAGCAGAACGTCAACGGCACCTACCTCAACGAGGTCTTCGCTCAGACAGAATCCAAGAAGATCCGCAAAAACCAAGGCTTCTTTTACGCGATGGTGCAGGCTGGTTGGCCCGTGGGAGCTCTGCTGGCTGCAGGTTTCGTAGCTCTGGTCAGCACCTGGTTTGGGGCCGAGAACTGGCGCATCGCCTTCTTGCTGTCCATCATCCCCTCCATCGTGGTGTTCGCTTTGATCTGGGTCTTCCTGAAGGAGACTCCCCAGTTCACGACCATGAAGCGGATTCGCGAGCTGCGGAAGGCCGGACGTGAAGACGAGGCTGAGGCGCTTTCGGCTGTCACCGGGATCACTGTGGAGAAGGAAGTCCCGCTGAAGCGGATCTTCAATGCCAAGCACCGCCGCAACACCATTGTGCTCTCCGTAGCGTGGACCTTGAACTGGTTTGGTATTCAGACCTTCTCTGTCCTGGGAACCACTGTTCTGGAGTCCGGCAAGGGAGTCGATGCCGATAGTGCGCTGCTGATGATCGTTGGGGCGAACATCGTCGGTGCGCTGGGCTACCTGACGCACGGTTTCCTGGGAGACCGCCTGGGCCGCAAGAACGTGATTGTGGGAGGCTGGCTCATTGCCGGTATCGCCTTCGCGGTCATGATGTTCGGACCGGATAACCCGGGCTTTGTGCTGCCCCTGTACATGATCGGCCTGTTCTTCCTGCTAGGCCCCTACGCGGCCATCATGTACTTCCAGGCCGAATGCTACGACGTGGACTGCCGGGCTACCGGTTCCGCCTTCATCAGCGCGTTCAGCCAGCCCGGTGCTGTGATCGGTGGTTTCATCCTCACCGGTCTGGTTGCCGCGGCATTCAGCTTCTCCACTGCAGCTCTGGTGGTCGGCGCCCTGGGTACCTTCGCCTCGGGCCTGGTCATGCTGGCTGCCAAGAAAGTCACCCCGGAGATGCCGGCCGAGGACGCGCCTCTGCCTGCTCTCCGTCCCACCGAGGACGTCGTTCAAGGAGTGAAGGGATAACACCTATGACGCAGATGCCAGTCACACTGATCAGCGGTGCCGCCTCAGGGATCGGTCGGGAGACCGCCGCGCTGCTGGCCAGCCGCGGGCACCGGGTGGTCATCGGCCACTATGCCGCAGACCCGCATGATCCGGACCAGACGCTGAAGAAGGTGCATGAGGCAGGCGGCGAGGGGATCGTCGTCGATCTGGATGTCGCCTCCACCGACTCCGTCCAGGCCTTCGCCGAGCGTGCCATCGAAGTGTACGGGCGCATCGATCACGTGGTGGCTAACGCAGGTATCCTTCGGCAGGTTCCGTACGCGGAGATGTCGGATGATCAGTGGGACGGCATGCTGCAGGTGGACTTGCACGGAGTCATGCGGATGATCCGTGCCGCCGCTCCACATTTCAGCCGTGGTAGCAGTATCGTGGCGATCTCATCCATCGCTGGAGGGGTTTATGGATGGGGAGAGCATGCCCATTATGCGGCTGCCAAGGCAGGACTGCTGGGGTTGATCCGAAGCGTGGCGGTGGAGTTCGGCCCCCGCGGCGTACGTGCTAACTCCATTATCCCGGGCCTGATCGAGACCCCTCAGTCCTTGGACCCAGTGAACTCGCTGGGTCCCGACGGGCTCCGGGAAGCGGGGAAGGATATTCCCTGGGGGCGCGTGGGGCGTCCGGAGGAGATTGCCAGTGTCATCGCCTTCCTGCTTTCGGAGGATGCCGCGTACGTCACAGGGCAGGACATCGTTGTCGACGGCGGCCTCACGGTCGCCATGAAAGGGTGAGCCACGTGAGTACTGCCTATGAGGTTCCCTCCTACGGGGGCATCCTGAGCGGCCGCCGGGCCCTCGTAACCGGGGCTGCCAGCGGCATTGGCGCTGCCATTGCCGCGCATATGGTGGCTGCAGGAGCTCACGTGGTCCTTGCCGATCGTTCAGAGTCGGTGCGCCAGGGTGCCGCTGCCCTGGGTGAGCAGGCTGCTGCGGCCGCAGCAGCCCAGCCGGAGGCAGTGGTCTTCGATGCTACCGATGAGCAAGCAGTGGAATCTGGTGTTGCCCGAGCCCAGGAGCTCATGGGTGGACTGGATGTGCTGGTCGCCTCCCACGGCATCGCCACCCAGTCACCGTTGGCACAGATGTCTCTGCAGATGTGGAACGAAACGATCCAGGTAGATCTGACCAGCGTGTTCCTGCTCAACCGGGCAGTGCTTCCCGGCATGCTCGACGCCGGGGAGGGACGCATTATCAATGTGGCCTCTCAGCTGGGACAGAAGGGCGGTACCGATGTGGCGCACTACGCAGCCGCTAAAGCGGGTGTGATCGCGATGACGAAGTCCCTAGCTCAGGAGGTCGCGGCACAGGGTGTCCTGGTCAACGCCATCGCGCCTGGTCCTGTGGAGACCCCATTGGTGGCAGGGCTGAGCGAGGAATGGAAGCGGGCTAAACGAGCGGAACTGCCTCTGGGTCGTTTCGGCACGGTGGATGAGGTGGCCCCCACCGCAGTGATGCTGGCCTCTTCACCAGCCGGGAACATCTATGTGGGACAGACGCTGGGTCCCAATAGCGGCGACGTGATGCTGTGACGAGGGCTTTCGCTTAAATGTGTGGCGCATGCGGTTCAAACCGGCAGGACTGGGCGGCTCCCGTGCTGGCCAGTTCCTATGCGCGGCCGGTGGTGGCCCGGATGCTCAGCGGCATCTCCCCGCAGATGAGCATCCGGGCCACGGCCGCAGGCTGGACGCTGACTGCTCCGGGTCGTGCTCTGGCGGTGGCCCAGTCCGGGGCAGATCTGCTGGAGCGGGTGGCGGTAACACTGCAGCGCCAGGGTACTGGGGCTGGACAGGTGACAAAAGCGCTTGCCGGAGTCTCCGCGCACCGGCCTCTGGAGCTGCGTCGGGAGGCTTTCCCCGCCTCGCGTGTGGGGAATGCGGAGCGAGGTTCTCCCGCGGTTTCCGCGGACCAAGTGATCCCTGCTTTCCTGGGGACGTCTCTCGCCGCTGCGCTCGCAGGGGACACCGCCCCCGCCGTCGTCGTGCTGGAAAGTCCTGCCGGCCTGTGGTCTCTGGACGTTCATCTTGAGGGAGGGTTTGCTTCTCTAAAGGCCTAGCAGAGGCAGGGCATTCGTTCCTCGTCCACGGAATCCGGGCGGGGCGCGCTGGGTTATGCTGCCATCCGTCGGCTCTGAACTCTACAATCTTCCGGCTCCGCACGAGTGCAGGCTGAGAGTTCGGGCCACTGAGGTGAGCCAGAGAAGTGGGAAGATGCTCAGCTCAAAGAACCGGTTTGTCCTCCGCCAGAGCTCCTTCGAGGAGGCGCCCTACCGTTTCGGTGAGCATTGAGACTCCCGCGATCAGATCCTCATCCCGGGTGAACTCCCGGGTGTTGTGCGAGATGCCCTCCACCGACGGCACAAAGAGCATGACCGTGGGCACAATGTCCTTCATATTGGTGGAATCATGACCGGCCAGAGTCTTCACTCTGCTGTTGGAGAGCCCCAGGTCGGCTGCGGACTTCTCAGCCAGCTCCACACCTTCGATCTGATACGGCGTCACGGGCCAGCAGTGTGAGAAGAACTTCTCAATACGGACGTTGGCGGCCTTCTCGATCTTTGCGAGATGTGCGTGTAGCTCGGCGTCGGCCTGGGCGAGAACCTCTTCATCCGCGGAGCGCAGGTCCAGGAGAAGCTCCACCTGCGAGGGCACCACAACGGGGGAGTTCGGATAGACCTTCAACTGCCCCACCGAGGTGTGCACTACCCCGGGGTGAGCATCGGCGATCTGCCGTGCCGCAACCACCAGCATGGAGGCCCCCAGGAGGGCATCCTTTCGGTCCTCGATGAGCGTCGAACCGGTGTGAGCCTGCTCGCCGTGCACCCGGAAGCCGTACTTATTGGCAGCCCAGTTGGAATCCACCACTCCGATCGTGACGCCGGCGCGTTCCATGCCCCGGCCCTGTTCGATGTGAATCTCGGCGGCAAAGGCCGCTTCCGGGCCTTGTCCCGTGCCCAGACAGCCGATCGTCTCCAGCGCATCGCGCACCGTGATCCCGGCTGCGTCTGTGGTCTCGAGAGCCTTCTCAAGCGGAAGTTTCCCCGTATAGACGGAACTTCCCATCATGGAGGGCTGGAACCGAGACCCTTCCTCGTTGAACCAATTCACCACCGCGAGGTTGTATCGCGGGGAGCGCAACCCCTGCTCGACCTCCTCGACCAGCCGGAAGGCGGCATGCGCGGCAGCCAGAACACCGTAGGCGCCGTCGTACCGTCCCGCAGTGGGCTGAGAATCCAGATGGGAGCCGACGACGACGTAAGGGGCTCCGGGGACGAACTCCTTCAGCCCGAACTGGTTGCCCACATGATCGAATTCCACGTGGAAGTCGTTCTGCCGCAGCAGCTGGCTGAACCATGCTCGCTGCTGGCCGTCTGCCGGTGTTCCTGCCTGCCGGTCGACGCCTCCATCCTCAGTGGCGCCGAAGGTGCACAGGACGGCGAAATCCTCGATGAACAGGGCGTCCTGTCCGGTGAAGTTAGTGGGGTTGGGTTCTGGATGGGATGCCCCCATGACAGTCTCCTCATGATTCATAGGAATGCGGTGCTGATGTGCGAATCCGCGTCAGTCGGAAGCAGTACGGGGAGAGCGTGTCCTCGGATCCTGCAGGAGGTGGATGATGGACGGGCGACCGCTGGCCGCGGCTCTGCGGAAGGCCTCCTCGAAGTCTTCCGTGCGCTCGACCCGTTCGCCGTGGCCGCCGTGTGCACGGGCCCATTGGGCATAGTCCGGGTTGGTGAGGTGGGTGCCGCTGGGGCGCTCGGGGTAGTGCAGTTCCTGATGCTCCCGGATGGTGGCGAAGCACTGGTTGTCGACCACCAGAACGATGATGGGGCAGTCATAGCCCACGGCAGTGGCAAACTCCTGCCCGTTCATGCCGAAGTCTCCGTCCCCTTCGACGGCGAGGACTTGCCGACCTGGAAACCGCAAAGCAGCAGCGACCGCTGCGGGGACGCCCATTCCCATGGCACCGTTGCGCGGTGCCGCGAGCGAGTCTGCGGTGGTGTGCTGCAGATAGCGGGCAGCCCACAGGGCGTGGTTCCCCGCCCCGTAAGTAATGACGGCATCATCGTTGAGTTCCCGCTGCAGCACTTCCATGCACAGTCCCATATCGGCCCCGGCCCCGCCATCGGGACGTGGGGAGGTATAGGCCAGATACGCCTGGCGGCCTTCTATTAGCCACGCTGGATCAGCGGAGGTGCTGGCCGGGACAATGCCCAGTGCGCGGGCGAACTCCCGGACCCCGGCAACGATGTGCTGATCAATGCGTCCAAAATGTCCCAGGGGATCTCCGGGAAGGACGAGCACCGTCTCTGCCTGCAGGCCCTTGGTATACCCGTCGCTGAGCACATCCGTGCGTGCGCATCCGACAAAGATCAGCAGATCAGCGGCATCGTACCGCGCGGCGAGTTCGTCACTGCGGCCATATCCCAGGGAACCGATATAGCTGTTGCCGCCCTCCAAGATGTGCGGAACAGCGTCGTAGGCTCGGAAATCAGCGGCAACAGGAACACCGGCGCTGGCGGCCCAACGGACCAGGGCCTCCCCTGATGACTGATCCCATCCTTCGCCTCCCACCACCAGCAGGGGGCGTTGCGCCTCACGCAGCCGCTGGGTGAGTTCGGCCAGATCATCGGGGGATGGACCGGGGGCTGCCACGGTGCGGGGTGGTACGGCCTGGCTGCTGACGGGCTCCACGAGCAGGTCCTCCGGCAGCCCGACGACTACGGGCCCCGGACGTCCGGCGGCAGCAGTGTGAAGAGCATCCGCGACCACTTCTGCAGCGGTTTCGGCATGATCCAGCGTGATGACTTTCTTGGCCGTGCTGCCGAACCATCCGGTCAGATCGAACTCCTGGAAGGACTCCCGCCCGCGGTCTGCTCGGGGGATGAGACCCACAAAGAGCACCAGGGGGGTGGCGTCCTGATAGGCAGTGTGGACAGCGATGAACGCATTGGCTGCCCCGGGGCCTCGGGTCACCATAGCGACTCCAGGAACCTCGCTCAGGCGCCCTTCAGCCAGTGCCATGAAGCCTGCTCCGCCCTCGTGCCGGGCCACCACCGTGGTGATAGAAGAGTCATGGAGTCCGTCCAAGACATCCAGGTAGCTTTCCCCGGGAACCGCATACACGCGCTCAACGCCTGCGCGCTCCAGCTGGGCGACGATTAAGTGGCCCACCGAGGTGGTCTTCGGCTCGGGGAAAGTGGTGCTCATAGAGTGTGGTGCCTCCCTGGGGAAATCGGTGAAACCCGCGCTGCGGGCCGTTTTCATCCTGTCACTCTCCGTCGTCGAAGGGATTAGCCATTAGCCTCGGCATTCCCTGGTTATGATGTGCACATGCACACTCCGGAGCTGCCAGAGGATCGTTGGCGTGAGCTGGTCAACCGGCTGCGGGGGTCTCTTCCGCGGATGCAGGACGAATTCGTGGAACGGGTTGCCAAGGTGGCGGAGTATTCGGACGAGGCGGTCTCACTGCCGGATCTGCGGGAGACGGCCGCGGTCTCGATCGGACTGATTATCGACGCGCTCTCCGGCAAGCAGCACTACCCCCGAATGCTGCATTTTGGTAGTGAGCTGGGCACTCGTCGTGCCAGGCAGGGCCTTTCGGCCGACGCCGTCATGTCGGCCGTACGACTGGACTTTCCAGTCATCTGGTCAACCTTGCTGGAAGAGGCTGAGGACGAGGACGCGGTGCTTCTGGCCTCTCGCGCAGCAGATGTGTGGAGGGTGGTTGAGGACTACGCCCACGCTGCGCGCTCCAGCTACATCGAGACCAGAAGTCAGATGGCTCAGGAGGAGGCTGGGGTCCGGCAAAAGTTCATCGCCGCACTTTTCGGGGCGCAGGGGCGACTGCAGGAGACCCGGGAAAGATTCGCCAAGACGTTCGAGGTTCCTTCAGAGTGCCCCTATGAGATTGCGGCGGCAACAGGAAGAGGTGCGGAGCAGCTGCGCAGCATGGCCAATCTTCCCAACCGACGCTCCCGGATCTTCACCTATGAGGCTGAGGACTATGTCTACGTGTTCTGGCCAGAAGCAGGCTCCGGCGTGCGGACCCCGGACATGCGAGCTGAGCTGCGCTCAGTCCCGTGCGGACTTGCCTGGGCCGGGGGAGGGCTGAAGGATCTGCCGGCTGCAGCGCGCATCAGCGCGGCGCTGGCGGATCTCGCAGACCCCCTGCACCCGGGGCCGAGCACGGTGGAGACAGACTGGCCCCGTCTGGCCCGGACCCGTATGGACTCCATCGGCGTTGAGCTGGGGGCGGTGTTGGCCCGGCAGCTGGGACGTCTGCGTGAGGACGAACGCGAGCGGGTGAAAGAAACGGTGGAGTGCTTTCTGCGCAGTGGCAGCGTCTCAGCCGCAGCTGATGAGTTGTACTGCCACCGCAACACCATCCTGAATCGGCTGCGTCGCTTCCGCGAGATGACCGGCCTGGACGTCACCGTTCCTGTCCAGGCGGCGCGAGTCGTCGTGGCCTGTTCCTGAGGTGACGAGGAGCCTCTCACCCCCGGCAGAGTCAGCGCCTCAAATTGTGCACATGCCTAATGCGCTGCTGAAGATGCTGTGCAAGTTCTCCCTTGTGGAGCCCACACGGGGAATGAATAGTTGATGAACACCACCGCGGCACAGTGTGGAACATCACTCGCTCGATGACCCATCCGCGCTGACGCAGGTGACGCGACACACCCGTCCTACGGAAGGTACGTCATGTTCAAGAAATCACTGCGCCCCGTCGCCGTGCTCGGGATCGCTGCGCTCGGCCTCAGCGCTTGCGGGGGAGGCAACGGCGGCAGTGGCGAGGGGGACACCATCGAGCTGCGGTTGACCTCATACCAGCCGCCCAACGCCGCTGAACCACAGGCCACAGAACGATGGGCACAAGAGATCGAGGAGCGCACCGATGGGCGCGTCTCAGTCGAATTCTTCTATCAGGAAGCACTTCTGCCCGGTGGAGAGACTCTTCAGGGCGTTGCCGATGGACGCGCGGAGATGGGTTACATCGCCGATGCCTACTACCCGGCAGAGCTCCCGCTGACCAATGTGGCAGGACTGCCGTTCCTCACCCACAGCCCGGAAGCCCAGGGCCACGCGTTCGCCGAGCTGTACGAGGAGAACGAAGACTTCCGCGCCGAGTGGGAGAACCAGGGCGTGCACGTGCTGACCTGGGCTCCTGTGCCGCCGAACGTGGTGGCCGTCAAGGAGGAGCCCAGCGGTCTGGAAGACTTCGCCGGCCAGCAGATCCGGGCCATCGGATACTCCGGCCCCGCCTTTGAGATGGCTGGCATGAACCCGATTGCTCTCTCCCAGGGCGAAGTCTACGAAGCGCTTCAGCGCGGCGTGCTGGACGGCACCTCCGGTGGATCCCTGGACATCCTCATCGACCGTGACTACCAGGAGGTGGCTCCCCACTTTGTGGACCTGAACTCCGGCAACTACGCGGTCACCATGAACGTCATCAACAAGCGCGTCTGGGATGACATGCCTGAGGACATTCAGGAGATCATCACCGAGGTCAGCGCGCAGTACATGGATACGTACATCGAGGTGCTCGCCGATCACGAGGAGGAAGCCTGTGACGCGCTGCTGGAGGCAGGCGGGACGGCGACTATTCTCCCCGAGTCCGAGGTCGCCCAGTGGCAGGAGGAGGCATCCTCCCAGGTGCTGGAGCAGTGGCTCGCTGATGCAGGTAACAACTCTGACGCGGACGCGCAGGCCTTTTACGACTCCTACACGGAGCTTCTTCAGCAGTACGAGGCCGAGGCTGAGTATGAGCCGGCTCTGCAGCGCTGCGCCGATCGCCAGTAACCCAAGGTGCCCACATGACGCACAGCGAAGCTGAACAGAAGCGTCCCGGCATCGGCGGGCGCGCCGTCACTTTGATGGCGCGCCTGCTGGCGGGCGTGGCAATGGTGATCATCGTCTTCATGATGGTTGCCACCGTGGCAGATGTGCTGCGACGGGAAACCACTGGTCGGGCCATTCCCGGCGTGATCGAAATGGGCGAAGTTCTGATGGTCGCCTCAGTGTTCCTCGGGCTGGCTTTTGCTGAGACGCGTGGTGCGCACGTTCACATGAACATCGTCCTGCGGAGGCTTCCTGAGCGCACGGCCGCGGTGGTCACCAGCGTCGGCCTGGTGCTGGTTCTGCTGGTGGTGGGATGGATGGCCATAGTGACCGGGGAACGAGCATGGGCCGCGTTCCAGACGCAGGAGTATCGCTTCGGGCTGGTGCAGATTCCTGTCTGGCCGGCGCGTATCGCACTTGCTCTTGGACTGGCCGCCTACTTCTTCTCGCTGCTGCCTCGTCTCAGCGATGCTCTTCGAAAGATCAGGAGTGTGCCCTAGATGGAAGCTCTTCCCGTTGTTATCGCGATTATCCTTCTGTTCTTCCTTCTGCTGGGCGGCATTCCCGTAGCTATCGCGCTGGGGGCCACCGGCATCGCCGGACTCATCCTGATGGGCGGCTTCGAACTGGCCAGCAGCGTCATCGGCGGTACCACCTACTCCTCAGTGGGCCGAGCCAATCTTGTGGTGGTCCCCATGTTCATCCTGATGGGCATGCTCACACTGCACAGCGGCATCGCCCAGCAGCTGTTCGCACTGGCCTCACGAGCGCTGAAGAAGCTCCCCGGAGGGCTGGCGGTCTCCACCATCTTCGCCTCGGCCGGATTCGGTGCAGTGACCGGTTCCTCCCTGGCTTCTGTCGGGACCCTGGGGCGGACCGCGATCACCGAGATGATCCGCCATGGCTATACCAAGACGTTTGCTTCGGCTGCCGTCGCCGTCTCCGGCTCCCTGGCTGTGCTGATCCCGCCCAGCATCATCCTGGTGCTCTACGGCACGATGACCAATGAATCCGTTGGTGAGCTGCTGATGGCCGGCATCATTCCGGGCATTCTCTCCGCAGTGATGCTGGCAGGGTTCGCGATTCTCATGGCCAAGCGCAAGCCCGCCCTGATCAGCGTGGGTGGCACGGACCAGAGCCCCGAGACCGGACGGAAGCGCCTGGCCGAGGCCGGGATTCCCGACGACGGCGGCATCGACCTCAGCCCCGCTTCAGCGGTGCGGGCGATCCTCGCGCTTGCCCTCATCTTCACGATTGTGATCGGCGGCATCTACTCGGGTTTCTTCACCCCCAGCGAGTCGGCAGCGATCGGTGCGGTGGTCGCGCTGCTGCTGATCGTGACGCAGTACATGAAGACTCCGCGCAAACTGCTGCACAATCTCTCGCTGGCCCTGCGCGAGACGGTCTCCCTGAACTCCTCGATCTTCCTGATCCTGGTGGGTGCAGGAATCTTCTCCTACTTCCTGGTCACCGCAGGCGTCCCCACAGCGCTGTCCAACTTTGTGGTGGACCTTCCCGTGCCTCCTGAAGTCGTGGTCATCATGCTGCTGTTGGTGCTGATACCCGGTGGCATGTTCCTGGACTCCATCTCCCTGCTCGTCATCACGGTGCCTCTGGTCTACCAGCCGATCACCGATCTCGGATTTGACGGGCTGTGGCTGGGCATCCTCATCGTCAAGCTCATCGAGCTGGGCATGATCACCCCGCCCATCGGGCTCAACGCCTTCGTCACTGCAGGAACAACCCCCGGGCTGCACGTGGACCAGGTGTTCCGGGGCACCTTCCCGTACTACATCGCAGATTTCGTGATCATCGCTGTGATCTTCATGTTCCCGGAGATCGTCACGTTCCTGCCTGAAATGTCAGCCGCGTAGAGAGGGCGATGATGGCACATAACACAGACCTTCTGACATCTCTGAGCCGCGTGGAGTTTCCCACTCTGGGGCACTTTTTGGAGGACGGTTTCTGCTCACTGGCGATCAAAGCGATCGTGGATGCGCCTCGGATGGTGGGCACAGCGGCTACGCTGCGTCTGCCCGATGCCGATGCCGTAGCGGTCAACAGAGCCGTCCTCGCCCTGGAGCCGGGACAGGTGCTGGTCATCGACATGTGCGGAGACCATGAGCATGCACCGGTCGGCGCGGTCACGATCGCTGCCGTCCAAGCGCAGGGAGCTGCCGGCGTCGTCGTCGACGGTGCCGTTACTGACCGCCGGGAACTGAACTCCACCGCTGGCGGTCGGACACCGCTGCCGGTCTTCGCCCGGGGCACGACCGCATTGACCACCAAGAGGAAGAACTCCCAGGAAGCCGAATTCGGTGTCCCGGTCACCATCGACGGCGTCACCGTGCGCCCCGGTGACGTGGTGCTGGGTGACGGCAACGGTGTGGTCATCCTCAGTCCTGAGACGGCGGCGTCGGTCGTGAAGGAAGCTGAAGCCTCCGACGACGCCGAGCCGGCCATTCTGCGCCGCATCGCCGCAGGAGAACCGTTGGAGAACATCCTCTACTTGGGATAATCGTCCCTCCCGCTCAGGAAGGAAACACTGTGACCGAGCACCATGAAGCCGCAGCCGAAACGGGGTTCCGCACGCAGAATCCCGCGACCAACGAGGTGCAGGCGCGCTACGACTGCCTGACCGGCCAGGGCGTGGAAGCAGCGGTCTCCGCGGCGCACACCGCTTATGGACCGTGGGCGGCCCGGCCTATGGAACAGCGTATTGAGACTGCCCGCCGTATCGCCGAGCTCTGTGAACGCGACTCAGGGGAACTGGCCCGGATCATCACAGCGGAGATGGGTAAGTCCCTGCATGAGGCAGAGGATGAGGTTCAGACGTGCGTGGACATCTTCCGGTATTACGCCGATCATGCACCGGCGCTCACCGCGGATCAGGTGATCAAACACGAAGGCGGATTCAAAGCGGTGCTGCAGAGTCGTCCCCTGGGCGTGCTGCTGGGCATCATGCCGTGGAATTTTCCGTACTATCAGGTGGCCCGTTTCGCCGCCCCCAATCTGATCCTGGGGAACACTGTGCTGCTCAAACATGCTGAGACGTGTCCGCAGTCAGCACTAGCCCTGGAGAGCCTCTTCCGGGAGGCAGGCATTCCCGAGGGGGCATATCAGAACATCTTCGTCACACACGAGCAGATTGAGACGATCATCGCCGATGAACGGGTGCAGGGTGTCTCCCTCACCGGCTCTGAACGCGCAGGGGCAGCGGTGGCAGAGATCGCCGGTCGTCACCTGAAAAAGGTAGTTCTGGAGCTGGGTGGCTCCGACGCTCACATCTATCTGCAGGCCCGCGATATCCGGGCCGCTGCACGTCAGGCGGTGCAGAAGCGCATGTTCAACATGGGACAGGCCTGTACCTCGAACAAGCGGCTGCTAGTGGCAGAGGAGCTGTACGAGGAGTTCCTGGATGAGACGGTACGTGAGGTCAGCCGGCTGCTGCCGGGAGATCCGGCGAAGCCTGCGGCAGACACCTATTATCCGCTCTCCTCGGAACGAGCCGCTCAGACACTGCACGAGCAGATTCAGCGAGCCGTGGCTCAAGGGGCTGTGCTGCATACCGGCGGCGGACGCCCGGAGCAGCCCGGGGCGTGGGTGGAGCCCACCGTGCTCTCTGGGATCACCCCGGAGATGGACGCGTACACGGAGGAGCTGTTCGGTCCGGTTGTCATGGTCTACCGGGTCAAGGACGCGGCGGAGGCGGTGGCTGTGGCCAACAGCTCGCCGTACGGCCTCGGCGGGGCTGTATTCTCCGCAGACCAGAGCGAGGCTATTGAGGTGGCCCAGCAGCTGGACTCGGGCATGATCAACGCCAATGTGGGTGGGTCAGAGGCTGCTGATATGCCCTTCGGCGGTATCAAGCGCTCTGGCTTCGGGCGTGAGCTGGGGCCCTTGGGCATGGATGAGTTCGTCAATAAGCGGCTGCTCTACATCAGCGAAGGCGCCGAGGTCTGACGGCAAGTGCCCTAGCTGCGCCCGGCCCGCTTCCAATTGGTGCCGACCCTCTGCATATGAATGCGGGTGCGGTCGGCCCGGAAGAAGTCATTCGCGTACTCTGCGGGAGCCCCGTGCGGGTCATAGGTGACGCGACTGATCTTCAGCAGACCCGCCCCGGGCGCGACTTTCAGAAGCGCTGCCGCCTCGGGGGAGGACGCCGTAGCCTCCACCGTCTCCTCCGCGCGGTCCACTATCAGCTGATATCGGCGGGTGAGCAGCGCATAGAGGGAGCCGGTGAGGTCCTCGCTCAGAAGTCCGGGGTAGCGCCGGGCCGGGAGCACAGAGGTGTCCAGTGACCAGGATTCACCACCCACCAGCCGCAGACGGCGGATGCGCAGCACGGGTTCTTCGCGCTCGAGGCGAAGAGCTCGGCGCTCTGAGGGTGCGGGTTGAGCCATCACGGCTTCCAGGACCTGAGTCTCGACGGAGAACCCCTGACGGCGCACCATATCGGGCACCCCCTGGACGGTGTTGAGGTGGCGCTGGATCTTCCCATCATCGGCAAAGACTCCGCCGGTTCGCCCCATAGAGCGGCGGATCAGCCGCTCAGACTCCAGGCAGTCCAGGGCTTTGCGAAGCGCCGGCCGGCTCACCCCCAGAGTAGAAGAGAGGCCACGCTCGGTGCCGATGCGCTCCCCGGGCCGGAAATCCTGCTCGCGGATCAGCCTCAGCAGGCGAAGCCGTACCTGCTCTGTGCCGGAATCCTCCTGCCGATCATCCACGCCTTCATCCTAGGGCTGGCCCCCGTTGCCGGTGTTCACCGGGTCAGGACGCTCAGCGACTCATCCAGTGCCTGGGTCGCCCAGGGAATGTCCTGCTCGCTGAAAGGCAAGGGCGGGCGCAGCTTCAGCACATTGCCGTGGGGACCGGCCACCGAGGTGAGCACTCCCCGGCTGCGCAGCTCCTCCAGCATCGCCAGTGCAAGGTCCCGAGCCGGTTCCCTGGTGTCGCGATCCCTCACCAGTTCGAACCCGATGAAGAGCCCCGACCCGCGGACATCACCGACATTCTCATGCGCGGTAGCGAGCTGACGGAAGGAATCCAGCGCCTGAGCCCCGACGTCGAGCGCATGGGCCTGCAGGCCTTCACAGCGGATCACCTCCAGCACTGCTTGCGCCGCAGCCATAGACACCGGGTTCCCGCCGAACGTGCTGAAGTACGGGATGGTGTCGCTGAAGCTGGCCAGCACCTCTGACCTGGCCAGCAGTCCAGAGACAGGGATGCCGTTGCCCATGGGCTTTCCCATCGTGATGATGTCGGGGGAGACACCGTGACAGGCAAAACCCCAGAATTCTTCTCCGGTGCGGGCGAAGCCGGGCTGAACCTCGTCAGCAATGAAAACCCCTCCGGCTTCATGTACGGCGTCGATGGCCTCTTTGAGGTAGGTTCCGGGCAGCACGCCGTCGGAGGAGAAGATCGAATCGGCGATGAATCCGGCGAAAGTGACCCCCTGTGAGGTCATCTCCGCAATAGCGTCACGAATCTTCTGGGCGAACCACGCGCCGATGTCCTTCACGCCGGTGCGGTAGGAGTCCGGCGCGGGCAGTAGCCAGACATGCTCGCCGATGGGCTGGCCAGAACCGAGAGCAGGCGAGATGGAGGAGGTCAGCTCGGAGGTGCCGTGATAGGCCTCAGCAGTGGCGATGAGCCCCGTGCCGCCCGTGTAGGCCTTCGCCACGCGAATCGCCAGATCATTGGCCTCAGAACCGGTGCACATGTACATGGCCTTGTAATCGCCCGCGGTGAGGTACTCCGGCAGGGTCGTGCGCAGCTCCTCCGTGTAGTCCAGGATGCGCTCGTGGAGGTAGCGGGTATGGGTATTTAACTGCTGCATCTGCCCGTGAACGGCGTCCACCACAGCGGGATGGGCGTGACCGATGCTGGCCACGTTGTTGTACATATCCAGGTACTTATTGCCCTCGGCGTCCCAGAGGTACTGCCCCTGCCCTCGCACCAGGTGCACGGGCTTCCGGTAGAAGAGACGATAGGAGCCGCCGAGGACCTCCTGCCGGCGCTCAGTGAGCCTGCGGGTCTGCTCGTCCAGCGCTGCGGCATGCTCCGCGCGGAACGAGTTGGTGTCCATGATGGTGGAGCGAGTAGCCATGGGTGTCCTTTGCGAGTCTTGCGGAGCGGATCTCACGGAAGAAGGTGCCCAAACCCTCCTGGGTGAGTAAACGGTGATGGATTCCATCCTGTCAGCCGGTTCGCTGCTGCCGTCGACCCTGGTGTTTCAACCAGATGAACAGATCAGCCTGCTGCATAAATGGTCTGTGACAACTCTTTCCCTGTGTGACGTCGGTGTAAAACATCATGCTGGTGCCTTCCCTGGCTGCCGGAGAGCGTGCCACAGTACTTCAGTGGTGCCCAGACCTCCTCTTCGTCCCGTCAAGAGGAGAACTTTTCATGACTCAGCTCAGCTCCGCCGGACTTGTCACCGCGGACCCCTTCACGGCCTTCGCCGCCTTGCGCAGGGGAGACGCCGCGCCTGATTGGCTCATGCATGCGGTGGCGAAGGGATGGGGCCTGAACCCCGCCCGGATCACCGCACACCTGATTGCCGTCTCAGAGAACGCCACCTTCCGGCTCGATCTGGATGGGGCGCCTTATGCCGTCCTGCGAGTGCACCGCCCTGCCTATGTGGATCCGCACCAGATCGCGTGTGAGCTGATCTGGGTGCAGGCGCTCGCCGCCGAGACTGAGGTTGCCGTGCCCAAAGTGCTGCCCCTGGCGGACGGCTCACTAGTGCTCGCAGTGCACGACGACGCCGGCGCCTCCCCCTCTGACGAGGAGCCCTGGTATGTGGTGGCCTTCGCGTTCGTGGACGGTGAGGTGCTTGAGGATATGTCTGATCCGCGCCCCTATTACCGGCAGATTGGTGAGATCACAGCCCAGTTCCACGAGCAGTCTGAACGATGGCACCGTCCTGAAGGATTCGACCGGTTGACCTGGAACCTTGAGGACATGCTCGGGGTGAACTCTCGATGGGGAGACTGGCGGCATGCAGATCTCACACCTGAGCAGCGTCAGATCATGGAGGAGGCTGAAGCTCAGGCGCGCAGCGATGTGGCGCCCCTAGTAGCCGCCCCGGAGGGGAGAGGCCTCATCCATGCCGACCTGCGCCCCTCCAACATCATGAGCACACAGGGTTCCCTGACCGTCATCGACTTTGACGACTGCGGGCAGGGCTGGTTCCTTTATGACTTTGCCTCAGCATTCTCCTTCATCGAACACGAGGCCTACACCCCGAGCATCGCTCAGGATTGGTTAGCGGGCTACACGAGTGTGCGCCCCCTCAGCGAGACGCAGGTCCGCTATGCCTGCGCGCTGAGCATGATTCGCCGGCTCCAGATGGTGGGGTGGACGACGACGCACCGTCCGGACGCCTTGCCGGCGGAGATTTGGGATGCTCAGCTGCCTGGCAGCGCGGAGGTCGCACGCAGATACCTGAACTCGCCAACGTGGCTGCTGGACTGAGTTGCGTCTCCGTAACCAGGTGATAGCAGTGCCGTAACAGTCGGTTGGGACTCTGGAGAGGACCTTCCTGAAGCGCTGCAAGGAGTACACCGATGACCACGACAGCCCCGTTCGGCAAGACTGCCGCGGAACCACTGGTTCCGCTCCATCCTCTGGAGCCGCTGGCGCCGGAGGAGATCACAGCCGCTTCGACCGCGGTGAAGCAGCATCCCGACTATCACAGCGGCATGCGCTTTGTGTTCATCGAGCTGAAGGAACCCGCCAAGGAGGACGTCTGGTCCTATGAGGCGGAGGGTTCGCCCGTGGTTCGGGAGGCGTTTGTTGTTCTCCGCGACCGCGCCGCACAGCAAACTCTTGAAGCAGTGGTGGACCTCACGGCCAGCGCTGTGACTTCCCTGACCGTGATTCCTGAGGCGCAGCCGCCCATGACGGAGGAGGAGTTCCTCTTTTGCGAGGACATGATTCGGGCGGACCCCCGCGTGCAGGAGGCCCTGGCCAAGCGCGGGGTCACCGACCCGGCTCTGGCGATTGTGGACAAGTGGGCTGCCGGTTACACCACCGAGGAGGACCATCCGGGGGTCCGGCGGATCTCCCGTCCGATTCTGTTTATCTGTGAGGATGAGAACGACCCCAACGGCTATGCCAAACCGGTGGAGAACCTCATTGTGACCGTGGACCTCGACACCCGGGAGATCCTTGCCGTGGAGGATCACGGCGTCGTCCCCCTCCCGGAGAAGAAGGGAAACTACACAGCCGCAACGATCACGGATCCGGAGAACTCGCCGCATTTTGAGCAGGTGCGTGAGCCGATGAAGCCCCTGGAGATCACCCAGCCTGAGGGCCCCAGCTTCACTATGGAGGGCCATGGCATCGCCTGGGCCAACTGGAAGCTGCGCATCGGCTTCACCCCGCGTGAAGGCCTGGTGCTGCACAACATCACGTACAACGACCGCGGGACCGAGCGCCCCGTGCTCTACCGCGCATCCTTGGCCGAGATGTACGTGCCCTACGGGGATCCCGGGCATACGCACTGGAACAAGAACGTCTTCGACGAGGGCGAATATGGCCTCGGCGGGATGGCCAACTCCCTGGTGCTCGGCTGCGACTGCCTGGGCGAGATCACCTACCTGGACGCCTATGTGTGCACGCAGGACGGGGAACCAGCGAAGATCCAGAACGCCATCTGCATCCATGAAGAGGACTCCGGCGTCGGCTGGAAACACACCGACTATCGCACGGGTGAGGGCGAGGTGCGCCGCAACCGACGTCTGGTGATCAGCATCTTCACCACCGTGGGCAATTATGACTACGGCTTCTACTGGTATCTCTATCTCGACGGCTCGATCGAGTTCGAGGCCAAACTCACCGGCATCCTTTCTACGGGCGCCTTCGAGGGCGAACGACCTAAGTACGGCACGGTGCTCGCCCCGGGGCTCTACGGGCCTAATCATCAGCACTTCTTCGGCATGCGACTGGACATGAACGTGGACGGCCCCGCCAACAGCGTCTACGAGGTCCAGGCCGAGGTGGCCCCCGAGGAAGAGAACGTCTGGGGTAACGCATGGTACGAGTCGAAGACCCTGCTGGCCTCGGAGTCCGAGGCGCAACGTGTGGCGGACCCGCTGCGCGGTCGCAGCTGGATCATCACCAACGCCGGGAAGAAGAACCCGGTCACCGGCAATGACATCGGCTACAAGCTGGAGCTGGGCGGGAGTATGGCCCTGCCACTGGCCCAGCCGGGTTCCCAGCAGTATGCGCGCGGCGGTTTTGCGCGCAAGCATCTGTGGGTCACGGCTTTTGACGAGCGGGAGCGCTATGCGGCAGGAGAGTATGTGCCGCAGAACCCAGGAGGGGACGGCCTTCCCAAGTATGCTGCCGCTGACCGGTCTCTGGAAGGCGCTGACCTGGTGGTCTGGCCCATTCTGTGTGCTCATCATGCGCCCCGCCCCGAGGACTGGCCGGTGATGCCCGTGGCCACAGTGGGCTTCCACCTCAAACCCTCCAGTTTCTTCGACGGCAATCCGATGCTGGACTACCCCGCGGAGACTCCTTCCCATGGCTCATGCTGCGGCGGGTCTGGCTGCCAGTGCCACTGAGCGCCCCCTCCCTGAGGGCACGCCTGCCTGAAGTAGTGCGCCGCCTCGCGGCAGTCCTCGCCTTGGTATCGGCCCTCCTGCACGTGATGATGCTTGGAGACGGGAGTCTGGTCGCAGGGGTGCTCATCGCAGCCATGGCGGTGGTCTGTTTCCCCTGTGCCGGGCATCTGTGGCGTGAGTCGTCCCCGCGCACGTGGACGGCGCTGGCCACGATGAATGCGCTGATGCTGGGTCTTCACGTGTGGCTCCTGCTGCAGGGAGGTCATGGCTCGCATGGTCCGGGGGAGGACAGTGCCGCAGTCGGGGTGGAGCATGGCCATCACGGTCTGCCGCTGAGCCATCTGCCGCTGGATCATGAATCACTTCTGATGACGGCCTCCGTGGTTGCTGCTGCGGAGGTGGTGCTGGCCGCTGCGGCGCTCATGTGTGGACGAGTCTCCCGCGGCCTGCGGGAAGTTTCCCGCCCCGAGACGGATCGTTCATACGCCTGAAACACACATGGGGTCTACTACTGGTGTACACCGATTCCTGTCAGTGAAAGGTGCATCATGGCGGCCCCCTCGCTCAAAGACCTCGTCGCTGAGCACGAGACCAAGTTCATCCTGGCGCTGTTCGTGGACCTCCACGGCAAGCCCTGCGCCAAACTCGTGCCCGTTGAGGCTGTAGACCAGCTCATCAGCGAAGGCGTCGGCTTTGCCGGCTATGCCGCCGGGGCGATGGGACAGGAGCCCAAAGACCCAGACATTATGGCGCTTCCCGATGCCGCCTCCTTCACGCCGATTCCTTTCATCCGGGAGGGCCTGGCGATTGTGCACTGCGACCCTCACGTGGAGGGCAAGCCCTGGGGCTACTCGCCACGGGTGATCCTCAAACGCCTCATCGCCCAGGCGGCAGAGGCCGGCTATGAGCCCCACGTGGGCGCAGAAGTGGAGTATTTTCTCCTCAAACGCGATGGGGACGGCAAGCTCTGTACCGCCGACGACGCCGACACCGCAGCTCAGCCCTGCTATGACGCGCGTGGAGTGACACGCATGTTCGGCCATCTCTCCGCCATCTCCGAGGCTATGAATTTCCTGGGCTGGGGCAACTACGCCAATGACCACGAGGACGGCAATGGTCAGTTCGAGCAGAACTTCCACTACGCCGATGCTCTCACCACTGCCGACCGGGTAGTGGCACTGCGCTATATCATCTCGATGCTCGCCGAGGAACGCGGCATGATCGCGACCTTCATGCCCAAGCCCTTCAGCGACAGGACCGGTTCCGGGCTGCACCTGCACATCTCCCTGACAGCCAAGGGAAAACCCTCTTTCCCCCTGGGGCGGACAAAGAAGAAGGACCTCAACGGCTTGGGGCTGAGCGACACGGCCTACCACTTTGTGGGAGGACTGCTGGAGCACGCCAGTGCCCTCCAGGGACTTCTGGCCCCCACCGTGAACTCCTATAAGCGCACCGGCGCGGTCTCCACGACCTCGGGCGCCTCATGGGCGCCGCGGACAGCAACCTACGGCGGCAACGACCGGACCCACTACATCCGCGTGCCAGACGAGCAGCGAGTAGAACTCCGCGGAGGCGACGGCTCGGCCAACCCCTACCTCGCGGTGGCGGCAGCGGTGGGTGCGGGGCTGGACGGCATTGCCCGGAAGCTGGATCCGGGAACTCCCGGCGAGAAGCGCGACGACGCCCCCAAGCTCCCGCTGACCCTCATGGACGCCGTCGAAGCCCTCGAAGCAGACCCCGTGGTACTGGGAGTGCTGGGTGCCGTGAACCCCGACGTCGGGCCCTATTACACCCAGCTGAAACGTCAAGAGTTTTACGACTACCACGCTCAGGTCTCCGAATGGGAGCTGGAGCGGTACCTCACCGCCTTCTAGAAAGGACCCAGAACTATGTGCGGAATCGTTGGGCTTCACCTGCGCAGTCCTGAGCTCTACCCGCGGCTGGGTGAGCTGCTCACCTCCATGCTGTGTGAGATGGAGGAGCGAGGTGCTGACTCTGCCGGCGTCGCGGTCTACGGCGACCCCCGCTGGTCCCCGCCCGGCACCGTGACCGTCTCTGTGCTGGAGTCGGGCCTCTCGCAGGAGGAACTGACTCAGGCGCTCAGCGAGCGGCTGAGTGAGACCCCGCAGGTGATTCAGGCCGCAGAGACGCAGCTTGTCAGTGCCGCTGCGGAGGTTCAGGAGCTGCGGGCCGCGGTGAAAGATGCCGCCCCGGAGGCGCTCATCAGCGGCTTCGGCCGAGACCTGGCTGTTCTCAAAGGGGTCGGTCACCCCCGTGACCTCGCGCATGCCTATGGGTTGCCGCAGGCCCAGGGCTGGCAGGGAGTCGGCCACACCCGGATGGCCACCGAATCTGCTGTCACCCCCGGAGGATGCCACCCCTACGCTGTGGGGGAGGGGCAGTGCATGGTCCACAACGGCAGCTTCTCCAACCACGCCACCATCCGCCGCGAGCTGCTGCGGGCCGGAGTGGAGTTCGACTCGGAGAACGACACCGAGGTCGGTGCGCGCTTCATCGCAGAGAAGATGCGCAGCGGCGCCACTGTTGAGCAGGCTGTTCATGCCCTGGCTGAGGAGTTCGACGGCTTCTACACGCTGCTGGTCTCCAACCGGGATTCCTTCGCGGTGGTTCGTGACGCCATCGCCTGCAAGCCCGCGGTGATCGCCGAGCACGTGGACTGGGTGGCGATGGCCAGCGAGTACCGCGCCCTGGCCGACCTCCCCGGCATCGAGAATGCCCGCCTGTACGAACCCGAACCCGACCGCATCTACGCATGGTCCCGCACCGGCAACGCGCACACCAGCCACCAGGAGGCGATCCCCGCATGAGCACCGCTACCTCCACCGCCACCGTCTTCGACCTCGCCGAGACCCCCCTTCGGGAGGTCAACCACGCCCTACACCACGACATCGGCTCCGCCGCCCTTCCCGGCCCGGTGAGCATCACCAATCCCCGCGGAGCTCATGCTGTGGCCGCTGGTGTGGATGCAGACATCGACATCACCGTGGACGGCCACGTGGGCTACTACGCCGCCGGAATGAACAAGCACGCCAGAATCACGATCACCGGAAACGCCGGCGTGGGGGTCGCGGAGAACATGATGAGCGGCCGGGTCCACGTCCAGGGCAATGCCAGCCAGTCGGCCGGGGCTACGGCCCACGGCGGCCTGCTGGTGATCGACGGCGACGCCGCAGCACGCTGTGGCATCTCCATGAAGGGCGTGGACATCGTGGTGGGCGGAAGCATCGGTCACATGAGCGCGTTCATGGCTCAGGCCGGCCGCCTGGTGGTACGCGGCGACGCCGGTGATGCCCTGGGTGATTCCATCTACGAGGCGCGGATCTACGTCAAGGGTCAGGTGGCCTCGTTGGGGGCCGACTGCGTTGCCAAACCGATGCGGCCCGAGCATCACCACGAGCTAGCACAGCTCCTGGCAGATGCCGGCTATGAGGGAGAGGACACCGCGGACTACACCCGCTACGGCTCCGCCCGGAAGCTCTACCACTTCACTGTTGACAACGTCAGCGCCTACTGACGCGCCCACGAGAGGACCCAGCCGTGACGATCACCCCAGACGTGCGCGCCCAGCAGGGGCTGCGCGAATCCGCGACTTTTGACCGTACGACCATCGCCAGCATCCGGCGGGCCGCCGCCACCGGCGTCTATGACATCCGCGGAGGCGGAGCCAAACGCAGCCTGCCGCATTTCGATGACCTTCTGTTCCTCGGTGCTTCCATGTCTCGCTACCCCCTGGAGGGCTATCGCGAGCGCTGCGACACCGACGTGATCCTGGGCAGCCGCCATGCGGAGAAGCCGCTGCACCTGGACATCCCCATCACCATCGCGGGGATGAGCTTCGGGGCACTCTCTGGCCGCGCTAAAGACGCCCTGGGACGGGGTGCCTCCGCCGCCGGCACCTCCACCACCACGGGTGACGGCGGAATGACCGACGAGGAGAGGGGTCAGTCCAAGAAACTGGTCTATCAATACCTGCCCTCCCGGTACGGCATGAACCCCGATCACCTGCGTATGGCTGATGCCATCGAGGTGGTGCTGGGTCAGGGCGCCAAACCCGGCGGCGGCGGCATGCTGCTGGGTCAGAAGATCACTGAGCGCGTGGCGCGGATGCGCACCCTCCCCGAAGGCATTGACCAGCGCTCCGCATGCCGTCACCCGGACTGGACCGGACCGGATGATCTGACCATCAAAATTCAGGAGCTGCGGGAGATCACCGACTGGCAGGTGCCGATTTACATCAAGGTGGGGGCCTCCCGCACCTACTACGACGTCAAGCTCGCCGTGCATGCAGGAGCCGACGTCGTCGTGGTGGACGGTATGCAGGGCTCCACAGCGGCAACCCAGGACGTATTCATCGAACACGTGGGCATCCCCACCCTGGCAGCGATTCCCCAGGCAGCGCAGGCGCTGCGGGACCTGGAGATGGAGAAGGAGGTCCAGCTCATCGTCTCCGGAGGCATCCGCAACGGCGCCGATGTGGCCAAGGCCCTTGCTCTGGGGGCCGACGCCGTGGCGATCGGAACGGCGGCGCTCATCGCACTGGGGGACAACAACCCCGCCTATGCGCAGGAGTACGAACAGCTGGGTTCCGCCGCCGGGTTCTTCGATGACTACCAGGACGGGACCGACCCGGCCGGCATCACCACCCAGGACCCCGAACTGCAGCAACGCCTGGATCCAGAGGCCGCAGGGCGGCGCCTGGCCAACTTCCTGCACGTGATGACCCTGGAAGCCCAGACCATTGCTCGCGCCTGCGGAAAGTCCCACGTGACCCACCTGGAGCCTGAGGACCTCGTGGCGCTGACAGTGGAGTCCTCGGCCATGGCCCGCGTGCCCTTGGCCGGTACAGACTGGATTCCGGGTGCGCCGGGGAGCCAGTGGTGAGCTGATGGCAGAGAGCAGCGCCGACGTCGTCGTCATCGGTTCTGGACTTGCTGGCGCCTCCGCAGCCTGGCATCTGGCCCGCTCCGGGCGGGAGGTCACCCTGCTGGAACGATTCCACCTTGGCCATAGCAACGGCAGTTCTCACGGGACCTCACGGATTTTCCGGCGAGCCTATGCGGATCCCTTCTACGTGGAGCTGACCGGTCGTGGCGAACCCTGGTGGGACGCCCTCGAGTCAGAGGCCGGCGTGCCGCTGCGGACGGTGACGGGAGGGCTGGACAGCGGAATCAAGCGTGATGCTTCCCGGCTGCTGGAGGTGATGCGCGGCTGCGGCGTTGCTGCGCACATGATGGCGCCTGAGGAGGTGACCGAGCGGTGGCCGGGCCTGGTGGTTGATGAACCGGCAATGTTCCATCCCGATGCCGGTTGGCTCAACGCCGATGCCACGGTGGCCGCCATGGTGAACCGGGCCCAGGCCCATGGGGCGCAGTTGGTGACGGGCGCAGTGGTCGAGTCGCTGGAGCCCGCCGGGGAAGGGCTAAGGGTGCACAGCACCACCGGAATCTCATGGAGAGCGCGGCACGTGGTGCTCTGCATGGGGGCGTGGCTGCCGGAGCAGCTGCCACGCTTTCTCCGGGACCTGAACCTCAAACCCGCTCTGCCGCAGTTCACCGTGAAGCAGCAGGAGGTCTTCCACTTCCGTCAGCGGGACCCAGGCGTGCAGTATCCGGTGGTGGTGCACAAGGGGATCGCCGCCCACAACGACGGCGAGTTCTACACGCTGCCCTCCGGAGCCGACGGCGGGGAGTCTCCCGCGATGAAGATCGGGCAGTTCGACAGCGCCTTCACTACCACCGCCAGCGGTCGTGACAAGGTGATCGACCCCCGGGCTCGCCACGACGTCGACCACTATCTCCAGGAGCATTTCCCCGGCCTGGAGCCCGAGCCGACGGCGGCGATGAGCTGCCTGTTCACCATGACCTCCGACGAGGATTTTCTGATCGACACGGTGGGGCCGCTGACCATCGCCTCCCCGTGCTCCGGGCACGGCGCCAAGTTTGCCCCGCTGCTGGGCGAGATCATCGCCCAGGCCGTGGGTGGTGTGGAGCCTCCAGAGCGCTTCAGGTTCCGTCTCTGACCGGGAGTGTGAATCTATCCTGGCGTGTCAACCCTGGGGAAACGTTCGGTAGGCTGGGTGGATGAGTCCCGCCGAGACCCCCGACTCCTCCCAGCCTCTGCTGCGCAATATCGCCGGACAGGCTCGAGATCGCAGCAGCACAGCACCGCTGGCGGCAGACAACCTCGCCGAGATTATCGGTTTCAACGTGCGGGCGCTGCGCCAGCAGCACGGTCTCTCCGTGTCTGAGATGGCCGGACGCATCGGACTCTCAAAGGCGATGCTCTCGAAGATCGAGAACGCCCAGACGTCGTCTTCCTTAGCGACGCTCGCGCTGCTGGCCCAGGGGCTGGACGTGCCGGTGACTTCGTTGTTCCGCGGCGCGGAGGCTGAGCGGGAGGCTGTCTACACCGCCGCTGGCACCGGCCCTATGATCACCCGCAACGGGACCAAGGCGGGGCACGCCTATGAGCTGCTGGGTTCCCTGCGGGGGCAGCACAAGCGCCTGGAGTCCCTCATGGTGACGCTGACGCAGGACTCTGATGCCTACCCGCTCTTCCAGCATCCCGGCACCGAGTTCATCTACATGATCGAGGGTGTGATGGACTACGGGCACGGAATCTCCACCTACCGGCTGAATGAGGGTGACTCGCTGCAGTTCGACGGAGAGGCGCCCCACGGGCCCACCGCGCTTGTTCAGCTGCCTATCCGGTTCCTCTCCGTGATCGCTTTTCCCGACAACACCTCGCACTGACGATTTACTGACGTTCCCAGCGGCACCGTGTTTCAAAGGCGGTGTCGGTCGGAGCGATGGTGACGTAGGTGGTGCCTCGTGTGTTGCCGTTGGCGAGGATATCTGACAGATTCCCGGAGAATCCTGAGAGCCGTGCCCAGTAGCAGCGATCTGCGTTGGTGTAATACGTACCAGGTTGGATGTCTGTACCTACGAGGTACATCCCGGCGCCCGGAATGGCGTTCTCTTCGATCTCTCGTTCGGCGGTGGTGATGGTGTCGTTTCGCGCATCCAGTTCGGCCTCATGCTCTTCAAGTTCTTCGGCCCACGCCACAAGTTCCCTATCGCGTTCATCGAGCTCTTTGTCGCGTTCATCGAGTGCCGCCCGGCGATCATCCATATCGGCGGGCTCGACTTCGATCTCCTGCACGTCCGTCACGACAACGGTCCCAGTAATTTCCCCTCGCTCGCCGCGCGTGAGCCCAGGTGAAATGATCTGCCCACCCAACCGCTCGTGAATCCACAGGGCGCTGTCTTCACCAGCTACCGAAAATGCCCAGTTGGTGCCTGCTACATGGAATCGCTCTTCGTTCGCGGTAAGTCCAATCGCAGCTTCTAGCTCGGTGAGACTTTCAGATGCACCAGCTTCCCAGGAGTAGATGATAATTCCAGTGTGGCACTTTAGGGCTTCTCCAAATTCGCTAAATGACGGTTCTTCTTCAGCTTCGCAGTTTCCGCCTTCTTCTTCGAATGCCCGAAGTGCTTGCGCAGCATTGCGGAAATCGCTGCTTTCTTCTGAAGGCGCCTCTGAGTCAAACAAAGTTGAGCATCCACTCAACGCAAAGCCAAGAACTACCAGGAGTGCGAAATGTTTCTTCATATGTCCCCAAGTCAGAAGCGAGTGTTGATCTCAGATTAGCGTTCCGGGGGTGGGGCTGCGGATCAGGCTTGGTTTGTTTCTTGTGATGAAGAGCAGAAAAGTGGGGGCGCCGTCTCTTTCGAGACCGACGCCCCCACTTCCTGGAGGTCCCACAGATGTGGGGGTCTAAGGTGGAATCAGATCGCTTCTTCTCCGTGTTCCCCGGTGCGGACACGTACGACGCCGGAGAGCGGGGTGGACCAGATCTTGCCGTCGCCGATCTCGCCAGTGCGAGCGGCCACGGCGATGGTTTCAATGATGTCTTCGGCATCCTCCGCCGAGATGATCACATCGATGCGGGTCTTGGGGATGAAGTCCACGTTGAACTCCTTGCCGCGGAAGATCTCGCGGCGCCCCTTCTGGTTGCCATAGCCCAGGACGTCTGAGACGGTCAGGCCGCCCACTCCTTTGGCCGCCAGGGCCTCGGTGACGGCGTCGAGCTTCTTGCGCTGGATGATCGCAGTAATCAGTTTCATGGCTGATCCTTACTTGATGTCGTAGGCGGTCTGGCCGTGGAGGGTAAAGTCGAGGTCCTCCTCAGCGTCCTCCTCCACACGGATCTTCATGGTCAGGTCCATCACCTTGACCAGCACCCAGGTCACGCCGAAGGCATAGGCGCAGGTGACGCCGATCGCTGCCATCTCCCCGAACAGCAGGCTCCACTCGCCGCCGAAGAAGATGCCGCGAATGGGCTCATCAGCGGTGTAAGTGGCCCAGCCGAAGAAGACCACGAACATGGCGCCGACAATACCGCCGATGCCGTGCACGGCGAAGGCATCCAGCGACTCATCAATGCCCAGCTTGGTCTTCCAGGTGCAGGCCCAGGCCACAAAGAACCCGGCGATCAGGCCCAGAGTCAGCGCACCGAAGGGATCTACCGCATCAGCAGCGGGTGTGATGGCCACCAGGCCGGCCACAATGCCCGAGCACAGGCCAAGCACGGTGGCTTTTCCGGTGACGATCTTCTCGTAGAGCATGAAGCCCAGCATGCCGGTGCCGCCGGCAAAGAGCGTGGTCATCACGGTGTACTGGGCCAGGTAATTGGCGCCCTCAGCGGTGCCGCCGTTGAAGCCGAACCAGCCCATCCACAGGATGCCTGCGCCCAGCAGCACCAGCGGCATGTTGTGAGGGCGTTCGCCCATGTTCTTGCGCTTGCCCAGCACCAGGGCCAGGGCCAGGGCGCCGAAACCGGAAGCCATGTGCACCGCGGTGCCGCCGGCGTAGTCGTGGAACTCGAAGGTGTTGCCCATCCAACCGTCGCCGAAAACCCAGTGGCCCAGCGGGAAGTAGACGAGGGTCGCCCAGAGCACGCTGAAGATCAGCCAGGCGGAGAACTTCATGCGCCCCAGGGCGCCGGAGGCGATGATGGAGACCGTAATGCAGGCGAAGAGGGTGAAGAACGCCAGGTCCAGGGTTTCAGAGAACCCGCCCTCCAGCCCCGAGGCCTCGTAGCCCACAATGCCGAAGTAGTCGGTGGGGTTGCCGATGATTCCGCCGAGGGATTCACCGAGCACCATGCCGTGTCCGTAGAGCACGTAGATGATGGTGACGGTGCCCAGGGTGGACATCGCCATGGCGAACATATTCAGCACATTCTTGCTGCCGGCCATGCCGCCGTAGAACAGCGCCAGTCCGGGGAACATGAGCAGCACTACGGTGGCCGCGGCCAGTATCCAGGCCACGTCTGCCATTTCCTGTGGATCTACCATCCGTGCAGACCTCCATTCGTTTCAGTGCGAGTGATGGGTTTCTCAGTCCGCGGGAGCCTGGCGGTCCAGCCAGGCCACCGCGCGGTCCCGGTAGGAGAGGAAGCCTTTGTAGTCGGCCATGTCCTCCGGGAGTTCTTGGAGCACCGCGTGGGTGCGGGCTCTCCAGGGCTCGATGCGGGCGAGCTCAGAGAGGGGGAGCATGCAGGTGCGGATGAGGAACATCACCGCCCCGGTCTGCGGCAGGCGCACCAGGTGCTGCACCTCCACGCGCAGGTGCACGGCGTCCCCGAAAGTGGTGTCGTCTACGGTCTGGATCCACCCGCGATCAGGGCCCCACCGGTCATAGACCTCGGTGGCCACGTCCAGACGTCGTCCGATGGTCAGGCTCCAGTTGGTGCGGCGGTAGGGGGCACCTACCTGCAGGCGGGTGATGAATGTCTGGGCTCGTGCAATGACACCCAGATCATGTACCCGGGGTACGGGCCCGTGGATCTCCATGAAGCTCATGCCCACGTCAAAGCCGAAGGACCAGTCCGCCGCGAAGGTGATGACCCCGGCATCCACGAACAGCTCTGAGCCGCGCTGGTCCAGCAGGGCGATGTCTTCCTGCACCTGGGCCCCGATATAGGCCATCGGCTCGGTGGGCAGGCTGCTCTCATCTCCCCAGGTGAACTGCTGATGCCAGCCCAGGAGGTGGTTGATCCAGGTGAAGGTGCCGTCGGCGTTTCGGGTCAGGGAAAAATCCTGCGGATACGCCAGGGCGAGCTCCTGCATGAGGGTGAGCATCGCGTCCCAGGCTGCTGGTCGCATATGGTCCAGTACTTGCAGCCGTGAGGGGTCGCGCTGAAGGATCTCGGCCCGTTCGTTCAGCTCATGGTGGTACTCGCTGTCCACGGCGAGCATGGATGAGCCCCACTGGCCCGCGGGGGTCTCCACGGGACGTCCCGCGGGTTCCACATTAGTGGAGTAACGGTAGGTGTCCTGAGGAAAAGGAAACGGAAAAGTTGTGACCAGGTCGGCAGCGGTGCGTGTACTCACAGCGGAATCTCCAATCGGATCGGTCCTTCTGAGCCCGGCGCCGCTCGGGAGACGCAGCACATCATGGAGTCCCCGGCCTCCTTCTCAGCCTCGGTGAGGTAGTGATCGCGGTGGAGGACCGAGCCCCGGGAGACCGGAAGCACGCACTCCCCGCATACCCCCTGCCGGCACAGATTCGGGATGGTGAAACCTTGCTTCTCCAGGGCCTCAAGCAGGCTGACCCCTGAGGGGACGGTGAGGCGCTGCTGTGAGTCGGTGAGCTCAACCTCGAAAGGTTCTCCGGGCTCCAGGGCGCCAACTCCGAAGCGTTCGGTGTGAATGCGGACCTCCGGCCACCCGGCGGCGGAGGCGCTCTGCTGCACTGAATCCATGAAGGCTTCCGGACCGCAGCAGTACAGATGCGTTCCCACCGGCTGGGTACGGACGGTGCGCTCGAAGTCAGCCAGGAACGCCTCTCGCCCGGAAAGGCACCGGACCGAACCCGGCGCCAGGGCATGGAGCTCCTCGCAGTGGGCTCCGTACCCCGGGCGGTGCACGTAGAGCACTTCCACGGCATGCCCCCACTGACGTGCTGCGCGCACAAGTGAAAGGATCGGGGTCACGCCGATGCCGCCAGCGATCAGTAAATGCTTGCGAGCGGAGAGCTGCGGGGCGAACGCTGAGCGCGGTGGCCGTGCCCGCAGGCGCTCGCCGAGACCCCGCCGGTGCAGCCACGCCGACCCGCCCTGGCCATCTCTGAGCCTCAGCACAGAGATGCGATAGGACTGAGGGCTCAGCGGATCCGACGTCAGAGAGTAGGCGTTGGCGCGTTCACCGCATTCCAGCACCAAGTGGCTGCCGGGGACAAAGGACGGCAGCAGGCTGCGGTCGGGAGCAGCCAGTGTCAACGTCCGTACCTCCGGGGCGGTCTCGCTGATGCCGGTGATTTCCAGCTCCCTGGTGATGTTCATGCTGCAACCCCTGCGGTCATTCGGGCACGGGGGTGCCCGCCGGGAGTGGAGTCAGCAGGCTTGTGCGGGGGCCACGCCTCCGCATTGTGCTTGAAGCCCATGAAACTGCCTTGCCGACGGGAGAGGTGGTAGTAGATGACCAACTCGGTGCCGCAGGCGCCGCAGGGGACGACGTCGTCGATGCGTGCCTGCACCAGGAACTGGTGCTGGCAATGCACACAGAACAGGGGAATGGTCTCCACCGCGGTGGTCCAGACCAGGATCTCCCCGTCCAGGAACCCGAGATCGAGCGCCGCTGCCCGGGCTGTCAGGACCTCTGCCACCGGTCCGTGCAGCAGGAGGCGGCCGCCCACCGTTGCCTCAGCAGTGAGACGTGTGACACTATCGGTGATCTCCTCGGCGGAGGCGTCGCTCAGCCGCAGCACATCATGGGGAACGTCGGCGGAGGTCAGCTCCCGGATCCAGGTCTCCGGTGCTGACTCACGGTCAAAGGTGAGCACCCATGCACGGGCGGCCTCAGGGCCGGCGGGCTGGCGTTGGGGCCTCAGCGCCCACGAGGGTACGGAGGTGTGTGCCATGGTCACCATCTATCCCTCCCGGGCCATGTTCTCGAGGTGTTCATATTGGTGAACATCGTTGTCTCCAGGTAAACAGCTGTGTATTTCACTGGCGTGTCAGCGACGAAAGGGCTGAGTAACGTGGCGAGGAGTCTTCGCGCAGATACTCCTCGACGCTGTCGTCGAAGGCTTCCATCCACGGTGTGTGGTGGGGTGCAGCGAGCGTTCCAGTCATCACGGAGCGGTAGCAGCGGTCCCGGTAGGTGAGGATGTTCTCCTTCTTGTCCTGCTTCCATGCGAGGAAGGTCTCCACCACCGTGTCCAGGTCAAAGGACGGATAGTCGGTGAGCTCAATGAGATCGGCGATGTAATCGGCCTGGAACTGCACGTCCTCACGCACACTCTGCACGGACTTGAGCCGGGTGAGCCATGTCTGGATATCCCTCCGCTGCGACTGGGGGTCAGGCAGCACCGCACGCTGCAGGATCAGGTCGCGGACGAACCATGCCTGCGCGTCGAACATGTTGAAGGTGAACCACTGGTCCTGCATCCCGAGGAAGTACAGGTCGCGAGCGCCTTCGAAGACCACGCCTTTGTAGAGCCCGTCCGGGTACAGGGTGTTGGCGGTGACGAGCCGGAGCTCCGGAGCAAGAAAGGGGAAGTGGTGGCGATAACCGGTGGCGAGGACCACCGCATCGAAGCTGCGCGTACGACCGTCGAGGAAGTGCGTGGTGCTTCCGGTGAATCTCTCGACGAGTGGCCACTCCTGAAGCGTGTCAGGCCATCCGAAGCCCATGGGCTGGGTACGGACGCTGAAGGTCACCGAAGCGGCCCCGAGCTTATGGGCCTGGATACCGATGTCCTCTGCCGAATAGCTTCCGCCGATGATCAGGACATCCTTGCCGGCGAGGCTCTCTGCTCCGCGGAAGTCGTGAGCATGGGTGACCGGTCCTGGGAACGTCTTGATGCCTTCAAAGGCGGGGATGTGCGGATAGGAGAAATGCCCGCAGGCGACGACGACGGCGTCGAAGTGTTCAGTGCTCTGCTGCCCGGTGGGCAGGTGCTCGCTGGTGAGCAGGTAGCCGCGCTCTGAGTGACTGCTCACCTGCCGTACTGCGGTGGAGAATCGCACCGCATCCTTCAGCAGTCTCCCGGGCACCAGCTCTGCATGGTGGACGCGGCCGTTGATGTAGTCCCACAGGACGGCTCGCGGTGGATAGGAGGAGATGGGGCGACCGAAATGCTCGTCAAAGGTGTAATCGGCGAATTCCAGGCATTCCTTGGGGCCGTTGGACCACAGGTGCCGGTACATCGAGGAATGGACGGGTTCGCTGTGCTCGTCCAGCCCGGTGCGCCAGGTGTAGTTCCACTGTCCGCCCCAGTCTGACTGCTTCTCAAAGCACACGATCTCCGGGATCTCCGCCTGCTGGGCGGCTGCAGAGGCGAAAGCCCGCAGCTGGGCCATGCCGGAAGGACCGGCGCCGATGATAGCGATGCGGCGGCTCATGCGGCAAAGTCCCTGTCTCCGGTGAAGAAGCCCAGGGCGTAGTCCTTGGTCTCGAACTTCACCGGTGTGCCCTTCGGGAAGAATAGGATGTCTCCCTCCTCAGCAATGACCTGCTCGCCGGTGTTCATGTCAGTGAGGATGAACTGGCCCTTCACCACGTACTTCATTTCGTCATAGGTGTAGGTGTACTCCAGTGGTTCCCCCGCCTTCAGCTCGAAGAAGCCGCTGCACATGCGTGCACCCCGCGGGTTCATGTAGGCGTCTCCGATGAAAGCTTCCACTCCGGGCTCGTTCATCGAGGGGATGGCCTGTTTGGCGTCGCTGACCTTATGGATGTCGCCGGTGATGGTCATGGTGCCGAGAAGCTGCTGTTCCATGGGTGTCCTCTTTTCTCTGGTGGTGGGTGGGGTGTTTCGGGGGGTGCCTCTATGGTTTTCGTCAAGCGGCCAGGGCGTGCCCGGTGCCGCCTC
>NZ_JAVKGT010000022.1:0-50786 GCF_031432335.1 Nesterenkonia flava
TATCGGAGGTCTCCGCTCACGTCACGGACTGTTCACAACGTGTCGAGGAACTACACCTAGATCTCATCTGGTGCTGCTGTTCTCGTCGGAATAACCCGAAGAAGCGACGAAAACGGCAGCACTGGATGCTTGTGCGTAGCTTCTGGCCCGATCTCAGTACTGTGTAATGTTCTACTGATCGTGTGACGAATCGTTGTTCGGTTCCTGCTGATAGAGGCCATGCTGGACCTGCAGAAAAAGGGGTTCGTTGATCCGGTGCGCAATAAAGGCTTCCGGGTCACCGCGGTGGAACCGGCGGACCTGCAGGAGCTGATCATGCTGCGCAGCTGGCTGGAGGTCCCGGCCTTCCAGAGGGCAGCACGGACCTTCCCCAAAGAGCGGATCGGGGAGTTCCGGGAACTGGCTGATGCCATCGTGGCGGCCGTGGACCGCGGCGACATGGCCACCTGGCTCACTGCCGATGACGAGTTTCACCTAGCAGTGCTGAAGCTGACGGGCAGCAAGCGCCTCATCGAGATGGTCTCGACCCTGCGCCAACAGACGCGCATGGTCAATCTGGTGGAGATGGTGGGCACCTCTGCGGTGCGCCGCTCCGCCACCGAGCATCATCAGATGCTGGATCTGCTGATGGAAGGCGATGAGGAGGGACTCGGCCGCCTCCTGGTCTCACACATCAGTCTAGTTCTCGAAGAGCGGGCTGAGGGGGCTGCTCCACAGCGCGCTTGACCCCGTGGACCACGAGCGTGCCCGGCACCACCTCGGCGTGCACGGCGGTCACCTCCCCCACGGGATCTCCGTCGATCTGGAAGGGCATCGGCTCAGCCATGGTCACCCGCGTGGTCCGGGCCTGCCGCACCTTCATCACCGGAATATCGGAGGAGAAGCGCAGCGCCGTTTTGGCTAAGATGCGTGCCCAGTCCAGCGCGTGGCGCGGGGTGAACAGGACGGTGTCCATATGGCCGTCGTCGAACTTGGCCGAGGGCACCAGCACCATACCGGCCTGCAGTGACCCGCAGTTGGCCAGCAACACTGAGCGCACGCGGAAAGTTGCCGGTTCGCCGTCGTCGAGCCTGACGGTGACGGACTTCCGGGCACCCATGACATGGCGCAGGCCTGCCTCGCCGTAGGCCAGCCAGCCGGCGCGCTGCTTGAGCACGTCGCGAGTGTCCTCCATGACTTCCGCGTCCAGCCCGCCCCCGGCGATGACCAGGGAGACTTCCTCATCGGTCCGGCCCCCGGGACGCTGCAGCCGCAGGTGGAGGGTGTCCACCCGGTGAGACTGACCGTGGATGGCCTCGTCCACGCAGGCCTCGAGGTCCTGGTAGGGCAGTCCGATGTTGCGGGCAAATAGATTGCCGGTGCCCAGCGGCACCACTCCCAAGGCCACTTCGCTGCCGGCCAGAGTGGCGGCTACGGCGCGCACCGTTCCGTCGCCTCCGGCGGCGATGACGACGTCGGCGCCTGCTTCCACCGCGCGCTGGGTCATGAGGTAACCCGGATCCTCCGCGCTGGAGGCCATGATCAGCGGTGCGGGCATTCCGGCCTGGGAGCAGGAGGTGTGGACCAGGCGGACCACCTCATCGGCGTCGTCCTTGGTGACGTTGACGACCACGCCGACGAGCCGCTCCTCGGGCTTCTTCGGGTGAGCAGCCACCGCGGAGGCCACTTCGATGCTGTGCTCGAGCTCTGCGATGCGTGATCGCTGGTGCTGTGCCACCACCGCTAGGCGCACCACAATCACCAGCAGCACGGCAATCACCGCAGTGATGCTGATCCACACCCACCCCAGCTCGTCGGCACTCATGAGGGCCAGTGTAATCAGGGTCGCAATCCTCCCGAGCTGCTCTCAGCCTGCATCCAGGTTCTGCGGCTTGGATGCCGAAGTGGACGCGGCCCGCTCTCGCGGCTGCCAGACGTGAAGGAGCACCGTGGCGCAACTTGAGGACTTCACCCGTGGCGGACCTGTGCGCCCGGAATCGCTGGAGCCCGGGGGCCGCTGGCACCCGAGGGTCTGGTGCAGCTGTGGCGCCAGTATGGGACCGGGACTCTCGGGACTGACGCGTTTATCCGATTCCTGGACCCGCTGTACGTGGAGGAGAGACTTCGCGGAGTCTTCTCCGTTCCCTCGACGGCTGTGGTCGTCGCGGTCACCGGCCTCTCAGACCTGATCGCCTATGACCAGGGTGCCTACCTCCTGGTGAGCTTCCGGCGGGGGCTCATCGAGCCGCTGCCGCCGCAGACCTGGGAGGAGTTCCTTCCGGGGGCGGTGCGGCCGCCCGGTGGCGGGACAGCCTGGGGCCTAGGATTCCTGGCCTACCTTCCGTTCCCGGTCATCAACGTGCTAGCCGCCCTGCTGGGTGTAGGGATCTGCTTCCTCATGGCCAAGCAGCCGGTGACCTCGGCGACGGTTCGCTCGCAGGCGCGCAGCTCGCTGAACTGGCATCTCACCCTGACATTGTTCACGCTGGTGCTGCCGCCGGTGCTGGGCGTCCTGAGCTGGATCATCGCCGACGCCGCTGGCCAGCCTGACTCAGGCAGCATCGGCGCCATGATCGGGCTCATCTCTTTTTACGTGTTCTCACTGGTGGGCGGGATCTGTCATCTGGTGCTGTGCATTCGCGGACTCATCTTCGCGGGCCGTGCCGAGGTCTATCGGCCCGTGCTGGCCATCCCCTTCCTGCGCGAGCGCTGATACTTCCCTGGCTGCCCGAGCATGGCGGGCCGTATCCAGCACGTGCCCGAGGCTGTGGGCGGGATAGGCTGTAGTCGTGATCGATATCAAGGACCTCATCGAGAATCCGGAGAAGTACAAGGCCAGCCAGCGAGCCCGGCAGGCCGACGAGTCCGCGGTGGACCAGCTCATCGCCGCCTCCGAGGCGCGGTCGGCTGCGATCACCCGCTTCGAAACGCTGCGTGCCGAGCAGAAGAGCTTCGGCAAGAAGGTCGCCCAGGCCCAGGGTGATCAGAAGCAGCAGCTGCTGGCCGAGGTGAAGCAGCTCGCGGAGAACGTAAAGGCCGCTGAGGCTGAATCCAATCAGGCGCAGGATGAGCTGCGCCGCCTACAGGGGGCGTTCCCCAACCTCATCCATGAGGGCGTACCGTCTGGCGGTGAGGAGGATTCGATCACGCTGCGCCATGAGGGCACTCCTCGTGATTTCGCCGCCGAAGGGTTTGAGCCCAAGGACCACCTCGCTCTGGCCGAGTCTCTCGGAGCGGTCGATATGGAACGCGGAGCCAAGGTCTCCGGCGCCCGGTTCTACTTCCTCACCGGTATCGGCGCCCGCCTGGAGCTGGCCATGATGCAGATGGGGCTGGACCAGGCGGTTAGGGCCGGCTTCACGCCCATGATCACCCCTACTCTGGTGCGCCCGGAGACTATGGCCGGCACCGGCTTTGACGTGGAGCACGACGACGAGATCTACCGTCTCGAACGGGACGACCTCTACCTGGTGGGCACCTCCGAGGTCGCCATCGCTGGTTTCCATGCCGATGAGATTCTCGACCTCAGTGCCGGGCCTGAGCGCATTGCCGGCTGGTCCACCTGCTACCGGCGCGAGGCCGGCTCCCACGGCAAGGACACTCGCGGCATTCTGCGCGTCCACCAGTTCAACAAGCTGGAGATGTTCATCTACTGCTCCCCGGAGGACTCGGTCACCGAGCATCAGCGGCTCCTCGCGTGGGAGGAGGAGATGCTGCAGAAGATGGAGCTTCCCTACCGGGTGGTGGACATCGCTGCCGGTGACCTGGGACTGTCCGCCGCGCGGAAGTTTGACTGCGAAGGCTGGGTCCCATCGCAGTCCACCTACCGAGAGCTGACCTCCACCTCTGACTGCACCACGTTCCAGTCCCGCCGGCTGAACATCCGCGAGCGGACCACCAAGGATGACGGCAGCAAGGGCGCCACCCGGCCGGTGGCAACGCTGAACGGCACGCTGGCTACGACTCGGTGGCTTGTCGCCATTCTGGAGAACCACCAGCAGGCCGATGGCTCGGTACGGGTGCCACAGGCGCTGCGCCCCTACTTGGGCGGGCTCGAAGTCATCGAACCGCTGCGCTGAGAGCCTTTCTTCATATGGGTCAGCGTCCAGGTGACGGCCCGAAAGTACTCAGGCTTTACTCACCTTTCCTCGATTAGGTGAAGGTAGAGGAACTTCAGTTGTTCCGACGGCATGAGGACAGGCTTCTCTTGCTGGCGGAGCTTTTTCTGAGTTCTTAAGATTAAGGCGTCACGTAGTTCGTGGCACCTGCTGATCCCCATCAGCAGCCTCACCTCTCGAAGGAGTGTTGACATGACTGAGAAGTACTCCGACTACACCGTTCCTGGTCTGGCCAAGGAGAACGGCCACGAGGTCGCCGGCCTCCTTCAGGGCCGCCTGCATGCTCTGAACGACCTGCACCTGGTGCTCAAGCACATCCACTGGAATGTCGTGGGCCCCAACTTCATCGCCGTCCACGAGATGCTGGATCCCCAGACCGAGCTGGTCCGCGGCTTTGCCGATGAGATCGCTGAGCGCATCGCCACCCTGGGCGGAGCCCCCTCGGGCCTCTCCGGCGAGCTGGTGGACTCGCGCACCTGGAAGGATTACCCGCTCTTCAAGGCCGACGCGGTGACGCACTTGGCCGAGCTGGACAAGGTCTACAGCGGTGTGATTGAGGACCATCGCGACGTGCTGGGGAAGGTCGGCCAGATCGACCCCATCACCGAGGACCTGATCATCGGACAGGTCAAGCAGCTCGAGCTCTTCCAGTGGTTCATCCGCAGCCACATTGAGCGCTCCTAAGCCTCTTCAATCTCCGCGCTGAGCCCGGCGCTCGCCTCGTTCTGGGGCGGGCGCCGGGCTTTTTGCATCCTGGAAGCGGTGGTCATAGTGTGGTTCCTGCCACACAAGAAAGCGGTTTCACCGAGGCTGGCGCCTAGCGCCCCACATCCCAGGAGCACCCCTCCATGTCTGCCAATACCTCCCTGTCCTCTCCCGTCACCGGCCCGTGGAGCGACTCCACGCTGCCAGTCGCCGACCGCGTCGAGGCCCTGCTGGCCCAGATGACGCTTGAGGAGAAAGCTTCCCAGCTCGGCTCCTACTGGGAGCAGGTCGCGCCCAAGAAGGACGACGCCGGAAGCGCATCCGGCGAGAAGAAGATCGGGGAGGCAGCTCCCATGCAGGACGCCATGAGCGCGTCCCAGCTGCCGTGGGATGAGGAAATCGTCGACGGGCTGGGCCAGATCAGCCGTGTGTTCGGCACCCGGCCGGTCACCGCCGCGGAAGGCGTGGCCGCTCTGCGAGCACGCCAGCAGGAGGTTATGTCCTCCAACCGCTTCCGCATCCCTGCACTGGCCCATGAGGAGTGTCTCACCGGATTCACCGCCTTCGGAGCCACGGTCTATCCCACGTCCCTGGCCTGGGGGGCCACCTTCAACCCCGAACTGATCCGGCAGATGGCCGAACGCATCGGCGAAGACCTGCGGGCCGTGGGCATCCAGCAGGGACTCTCTCCTGTGCTGGACGTGGTCACCGACGCGCGCTGGGGGCGGGTGGAGGAGACCATCGGCGAGGACCCCTATGTCATCGGCACGCTGGCCACTGCCTATGTGCAGGGTCTGCAGAAGTCCGGAGTCATCGCGACCCTGAAGCACTTTGCCGGCTACTCCGCCTCCAAGGGTGCCCGCAACCATGCACCGGTCCACATGGGCCGACGTGAGCTCATCGACCAGATCTTCTACCCCTTCGAGCTGGCGGTGCGCGAAGGCGGTGTGAAGTCCGTGATGAACTCCTACGCCGACATCGACGGAGAAGCTCCCGCGGCCTCCCGCTGGCTGCTCACCGAGGTGCTGCGCGAGGAATGGGGCTTCGAAGGGACCGTTGTGGCTGACTACTTCGCGGTGTCCTTCCTGCAGAAGACCCACCGCGTCGCCGAGACCCTGCCTGAGGCAGCGAACAAGGCGATCAGCGCGGGTCTGGACGTGGAGCTGCCGCAGACTGCCGGCTTCCGCACGCTTCCGGAACAGGTCCGCCGTGGCCTCCTGGAGGAGGAGGTCCTCAACACTGCGGTGCGCCGCCATCTGCTGCACAAGGCCGAGCAGGGCCTGCTCGACCGGCCTGAGACGGAGCATGGCAGCAGCACGGACTGGGAGCCGCAGGTGCAGGAGAGCGTGGACCTGGACTCGGCGGAGAACCGCGCGCTGGCCCGGACCATCGCGAGCAAGTCTCTGGTGCTCCTGAAGAACGAGGCGCCTGAGCGCTCTGCTTCCAAGGCAGCCCCGATCCTCCCGCTGGATGCCGGTGCCCTGGCTGGCCGGCGGATCGCTGTCATCGGTCCCTCCGCCACCACGGGGCGGACCATGCTGGGCTGCTACTCCTTCGCCAACCACGTGATGTCCAAGTACAAAGACGACGAACTCGGCATCCACCTGCCCACCCTCCTGGAGGAGGCCCACTCCCGCCTGGGCGGCGCTGGGGTGGAGGTCACTGCTGCTGCAGGCTGTCCCATTGTGGGCTATGACGACGCCGGAATTCCGGCCGCCGCTGAGACGGCCGCGGCTGCTGACTTCGCGGTAGTCACGGTAGGGGATCAGGCCGGACTGTTCGGCCACGGCACCTCCGGTGAGGGATGCGACGCCGAAGACCTGAAGCTGCCCGGCGCCCAGCAGGAGCTCATCGAAGCTGTCGCGGCCACCGGAACGCCGGTCATTCTGGTGGTCATCTCCGGGCGTCCCTATGCCCTGGGGGCGGTGGCGCAGAAGTGTGCCGCGATCGTGCAGGGGTTCTTCCCCGGCCAAGAGGGTGCCCCCGCCGTGCTGGATCTGCTGCTCGGTGAGATCGAGCCCTCCGGCCGCCTCCCTATCGGCATCCCGCAGCACCCCGGTGGCCAGCCTGCCGGCTACATCGCCCCCAAGCTGGGGCAGCGGACCAAGGGCGTCTCCAACTTGGATCCGACTCCGCTGTATCCGTTCGGGCACGGCTTGAGCTACACCACCCTGGAGTACTCGAACCTGGTCATTGAGGCCCCCGGAATCGCGGTGGACGGAACGGTCAACATCTCGGCAACTGTGACCAACACCGGCAGCCGGCCCGCGGATGAGGTGGTGCAGCTGTACTTCGGCGACCGCGCGGCCCAGGTCACCCGGCCGGTCCGGCAGCTACTGGCCTATGCCCACGTGGAGCTGGCCCCGGGCGAGTCCAGAGAGGTGACCTTCTGGGTCCACGCAGACCGCTTCAGCTTCACGGGACTGGACTACCGGCGGATCGTGGAGCCCGGTGCTATCGACATCTGGGTGGGCCCCAGCTCCGGGGACCTGCCCCTGGAGGGGGAGCTGACCCTGGTGGGCGAAACCCGCGAGGTGACCGGTCATCGCGTGATGACGACCCCCGCGCGTGTGAGCTGAGCGCACTGCGCTCACTGCTGCACGGCCATCAAACGGCTGCTGCTGTTTTCGTCGGAATCGCCTGCAGTTCCGACAAAAACAGCAGCAGCGGATGCCTCTAGCCCAGGAGAGAGCGCAGCACGGGAACCAGGCCGTCGTTGTCGACGTCGGCGGTGACCTCGTCGGCAGCGTCCACCACCTCATCGACCGCCTGACCCATGGCCACGCCGCGGCCGGCCCAGCGCAGCATCTCGATGTCGTTGCGCCCGTCACCCACGGCGACGGTCTCCTCCTGCGGAATGCCCATCTGTTCGCGCAGGGTGTTCAGCGATGAGGCCTTGGTGACCCCCGCGGCAGAGACATCGAGCCAGGCGGACCATCCCACGGCGTAGGTGACGCCGTGCAGGCCGATGTCCTCCACGGCCCGGGCGAACTCCTGGGCGGTGGAGTCGGTGGAGTTCACCACCAGCCGCACCGCCTGGGCGTCCTTCATCTGCCGGAAGCTCACCGGCTGGGCGGAGAGCCCGAAGCTCATATCCTCGAAGCGTTCGGTGGAGAGGAATGTCCCGGCCGAGGTTTCGATGGCGAATTTCGCGGTGGGGAGCCGCTCGCTCAGCGCCTCCAGCGCCGGGGCGGGATCAAAGATCCGGCGGTCCAGCACCTCATAACCGTCTTCGAGGGAGCGGTCCACGCGCAGGGTCACCCCGCCGTTGGAGCACACGGCATACCCGTGCTCAATGCCGAAGAGCTCGATCACCGGCAGCGTCGCCGGCAGTGAACGGCCGGTGGCAATCACCACGGTGTGACCATCGGCGACGACGGCACGACCTGCCTCCTTCACCGCCTCGGACATGTGGCCATCGTGATTGACGATCGTGCCGTCCACATCCAGGCACACCATCTTCTTGCCTGGCTCATAGGCGAAGCTGCCGCCGGAGCCGGCCGCCGGGACGGAAAAGTCGGGCTGCCGCTTGTCAGCGGAGGTCTCAAGAGGGGAGTTCATGATCGTCGTCGCACTTTCCTCGTCGCTGGATGGAAGTGAGCTGTCCATTATGCCGCACAATAATCTGCCACGACTGAACGGATTCAAGACGCTGAAACTACCCATCTGATGAGGGGTTTGGATAGTGTTGAGGCGGCCTTAACCTAACGTTTGCCCTGCGGGTCCGCCCGCAGTTCCACCGGAGACCAGCCAGGAGACCAGGAGGCACTTCCATGACGTCCCCCACGGTGACGATTACAGGCGGCGGCTATGAGGCCGAGATCGCCCTGCGCGGCGGCCAGCTGCTGAGCCTGACCAGTCAGGGAGAGAACCTGGTGGTTCCGGCCGCTCAGGCCGAAGGAGCTTTTGCCGGAGCCGTGCTGGCTCCCTGGCCCAACCGCGTGGCCAAGTCCACCTACGTCTACGGCGAGAAGACGTACGAGCTGACCACTAATGAGGAGGAGACCGGCGCAGCGATGCACGGCCTGCTCTACGACCGGGAGCTGACTGTACAGTCCCAGCGCGAATCTGAGGTGCACCTGGCCGGCACCATCGAAGCCTCCGAGGGGTATCCCTTCCGCCTGGAGATCGTGCTGATCTATCGCGTGGCAGCAGATCTGGGGCTTTCCACCACCCTGATGGCCCGCTATGCGCCCGAGGTTGAAGAACTCGAGGGTGACGCCGTGGCGCCGGAGGAAGCGGTTCCCGCACCGTTCGGTGCAGGTTTCCATCCGTACCTGACCGCCGCCGGCGCTCCACTGAACACCTGCCGTTTGCGTCTTCCGGCGACGACCGCCGTCACCACCAAGGCTTCAGGCAAGGTGGTGGACCGCGCCCCCGTCTCCGGAGACCTGGACCTGACCAACGGGCCCCTGCTGGCCGGACGCAGCATCGACCACCCCTTCACGGGCCTTCCGGAGGAGGGGTGGACCGCCGAGCTCATCCACGGTCCCTCCGGCCTGGTGGTGCGTATGATTGCCGACACCCCTTGGGTGCAGGTCTACACGGGGGAGCGGATCGACCGCGCTGGCGTGGCGGTGGAGCCCATGACGTGCCCGCCGAACGCGTTCAACTCCGGCGAGGACCTCATCCACCTCACCCCCGGCGAGTGGTTCCGCGTGGGCTATTCGATTGAAGCCATCCGGCTGTGAGGTTCCGCCGGCGCGCGCAGGTCGCGCCGGCTCTCGGCGAGCTGCCGCTCGCCATCACGCCTGAAGGTCGCGTGTTACATGTGCGCCGGGTGTGGGGTGAGCCGGCTGAGAGGTGCCCCCGCAGCCGGCTGCAGGGGCACAGGCGTATCCTCTCGGATTTACGGTGCCTGACGCGGGCCGCGCACTGAAAGGGCGCCGCTAATCCGAGAATCCGTGGCCCGGTAGCCAATGCCCAGCCTGGGGATTCAGGCCGCCGGCACCCAGAGCTGCGGGGCGTCAACGACGCCGCGCAGGGCGCGTAAGGCTCCGCCGTTGACGGCGGGGGCGACGCCGGCGCCCGCCTCGCGGACGCGGACGCTCGCCCACTGGGCAGCCAGCACCCGCTGGTGCAGCTGTGCTTCGATATGCGGGCGCAGCAGATGGGTCAGCGGCCCGAATTCTCCGCCGAGCACCACTTCGTAGACATCGACGAGGTTCATGGCCCCGGCGAGTGCCACTCCGAGTGCCTCCCCTGCGCGGACCACCGCGTCCTGTGCGCGCTTGCCGTCGTCGTCGTCGTGCTGACAGATCGCCAGCAGCTCATCGACCCCCGCGTGGACGGGGAGCCCGGCGGCCTCCATGAGGCCCCGCTTGCCGGCGTAGACCTCGAGACAGCCGGTGGCCCCGCAGCCGCAGCGGGGACCGGACGGCTCCACCGTGAGGTGACCGATCTCTCCGGCCCACCCGTGCGGGCCGGCTTCAACCATGCCGTCGACGACGACGGATGAGCCCACGCCCATCTGCCCTGAGACGTAGAGAAACGTCTGCTCCTGGCCTTCGGCGACCGTGAGCTCCTGAGCCACGGCTAGGGCGGCAAGCTTGGCCTCGTTGCCTGCGGAGATGAAGCCCCCGAACTCGGCGTCGCGCTGGTTTCCCTCCCCCTGGCCTTTCTCAGGCCGGCACAGCAGGTCGACGAGGTCGATGTGATGCCACCCCAAATTGGGGGCGCGCAACAGAGAGCGTTCGTCCCCGGCGACCAGGCCCGGGACGGCCAGTACGGTTCCGACGATCTGGGCACCCAGCTGCCGAGCCTGCACGGCAACCTGCAACGCCATGGACCCGGCGGCTGGAAGCACCTGCTCCGGGTCAGAGCTGCGGTGGTCGCCCTCCAGAATCTCCTCGGCCAGCACCTTGCCCGTCAGATCCAGTGCCCGGGCGGCGGTGAAGTCCACATTGACCTCCACGCCGAGGCCGGCAAGGGTGCGCGGAGCAGGACTGAGGGGCACGGCGGGACGGCCACGGGTATGCACCGACACGGGCGAGCCCTCTCGCACAATGCCTGCCGCCAGGAGGTCATCGACCAGGCGGGAGACCGTCGAGCGCGTCATCCCGGTCCGGATCGACAGATCTGCTCGAGACAGGGGTTCAGCCGAGGCGAAGATCTCCTCCGTGATGAGCATCAGGTTGGCCTCACGCAGGCTCTCCTGACGTGCTCCGGGGCGCAGCGCCTGGTCATGCACCGGCCGGTCCCGGCGCTGAGGCCGTCGGAAGTCCAGTGGCGCGTTCGCTCCGGAGGCACCGCTCAGGGACCCAAAACCTCTGGTCAGCGAGCGCCTGCCCAGGCGCATCATCGAGCCGGGTGCAGCGCGGAATCGCGCGGGGGAGGCGCCGGCGTCGTGGGAGGACGCGGCGGAGGGCGCAGGCTCGGAGGTGGCGTGGGTCACGGACTTGATCTTAGCCGCCGCAGGCTTTAAGTTTCATCTAGAAACAAATTGAGGGGTGCGTCACACTCTGACCGCCTTCCGCCTCGAAATCCTCAGGAGACACCATGGCATCGACGCCTGCATCCGAGTACAAATTCTCCTTCGGTCTCTGGACCGTCGGGTGGGCCGCCCGCGACCAGTTCGGCGAGGCTTCCCGCCCCGAGTTTGAGCCGTGGGAGTACCTGCCCAAGCTGAAGGAAGCCGGCGCCTCCGGTGTGACCTTCCACGACGACGACGTCGCACCCTTCGGCACCGACGACGCTGAGCGGGAGAAGTACTTCTCCAAGTTCAAGCAGGTCGCCGACGAGGTGGGCCTGAAGGTGGAAATGATCACCACCAACACCTTCTCCCACCCGGTCTTCAAGGACGGCGGCCTGACCTCCAACGACCGCTCCATCCGGCGCTTCGGCCTGCGCAAGCTGCTGCGCAACGTGGACCGTGCCGCTGAGTTCGATGCAGAGACCTTCGTGATGTGGGGCGGCCGTGAGGGCTCCGAGTACGACGGCGCCAAGGACCTCTACGCAGCCCACGAGCGCTACGCCGAGGGCATCGACACCGTGGCTGCCTACATCAAGGAGAAGGGTTACGACCTGCGCATCGCGCTGGAGCCCAAGCCCAACGAGCCCCGCGGTGACATCTTCCTGCCGACCATCGGCCACGCTCTGGGCCTGATCGCGAAGCTGGACAACGGCGACATCGTCGGCCTGAACCCCGAGACCGGCCACGAGCAGATGGCGGGGCTGAACTTCACCCACGGCATCGCTCAGGCTCTTTGGGCCGGCAAGCTGTTCCACATCGACCTCAACGGTCAGCGCTCCATCAAGTACGACCAGGACCTGGTCTTCGGTCACGGCGACCTGACCTCCGCCTTCTTCACCGTAGACCTGCTGGTCAACGGGTTCCCCGGCGGTGGACCCAAGTACGACGGCTGGCTGCACTTCGACTACAAGCCCTCCCGCACCGACTACGTCGACGGCATCTGGGACTCCGCCAAGGCCAACGTCGAGATGGTTACCATGCTCGCCGAGAAGGCTAAGGCCTACCGCAACGATCCTGAGGTGCAGGCTGCATTCAAGGAGTCCGGCGTCTTCGAACTGGGAGAGTCCACGCTGGCCGAGGGAGAGTCCTTCGCCGACTTCCTGGCTGACAAGTCCGCCTATGAGGAGTTCGACGCCGAGAAGGCCGCTCAGCGCAACTTCGGCTTCGTGAAGCTGAACCAGCTGGCCATGAAGCACCTCATCGGCTGATTCCGCCAGCCTTCCACGCTGTCCTGCACGTGGTGCCCGAGCTCAGTCACCGAGCTCGGGCATCACTGTGTTCCGACTCACATAGACTGATTCCAGATGCAGCCCCTCCCGAAGGAGACCCCCATGGCACTCGTCGCCGGCATTGATTCCTCCACCCAGTCCTGCAAGGTCGTCATCCGCGACGCCGAAACCGGCGCCCTGGTGCGCTTCGGATCAGCCAAGCACCCCGAGGGCACCGAGGTGAACCCCCAGGCCTGGTGGGATGCGCTGAACATCGCCCTCGAGGAGGCTGGCGGACTGGCCGACGTTGCCGCGGCAGCCGTGGGCGGACAGCAGCACGGGCTCGTGGCGCTGGATGCCGACGGGGAGGTCATCCGCGACGCGCTCCTGTGGAACGACACCCGTTCCGCCGACGCCGCCGAAGCGCTTATCGCCGAGTACGGCGGCGGGACGGACGGCGCAGCCGAGTGGGCGCGCATGACGGGATCCGTGCCGGTGGCCTCCCTGACCGTGACCAAGCTGCGCTGGCTGGCTGACGCCGAACCGGAGAACGCCCGGCGCGTCGCCGCGGTGGCGCTGCCGCATGATTGGCTGACCTGGAAGCTCTCCGGCGCTGCCCGCTTGGAGGATCTGACCACCGACCGGTCCGAGGTCTCGGGCACCGGGTACTTTGACACCGCCCTGGGGGAGTACCGCTATGATCTGCTGGCTCGCGCCCTGCGGATCTCTGAGGAGCTGGCACGCAGCATCGTCCTTCCGCGGGTCCTCGGCCCGCGCGAGCAGGCCGGCACCGGTGATGCAGTCCGCGGCTGGGGTCACCTGGTGCTGGGTCCCGGCGCAGGCGACAACGCCGCGGCGGCGCTGGGCCTGGGTATGACCACCGGCGACGTCGCCATCTCCATCGGCACCTCGGGTGTGGTCTCCGCGGTCTCACCGCGGCCCATTCAGGACCCCTCCGGCCTGATCGCCGGTTTTGCCGATGCCACCGGGGAGTTTCTGCCCCTGGCCGTGACCCTCAACGGTTCCCGGGTGCTGGACGGTGCCGCCCGGATGCTCGGAGTGGATCACGCCGGTCTGGCTGGGCTGGCGCTTGCCGCAGCTCCGGGGGCCAATGGGCTCACGCTCGTGCCTTATCTTGAAGGTGAGCGCACCCCCAACCTGCCGCGAGCCACCGGAAGCTTCGTGGGTCTGTCCCTGGCGTCGATGAACCCGAATGATGTGGCTCGTGCCGCCGTGGAGGGTCTGCTGTGCGGACTTGCCGACGGGCTGGAGGCCATGACCGCTCACGGAGTACCGGTGAATTCGATTCAGCTCATCGGCGGCGCGGCGCGCTCGGCTGCTGTGCAGCAGATTGCCCCGACGATCTTCGGTCGAGACATTCAGGTGCCGGAGCCGGGTGAGTATGTGGCCGACGGTGCAGCGCGGCAGGCAGCCTGGGTGCTTTCCGGCTCTGATGCGGCACCGGAGTGGACCACTTCGGCCGTGCAGACGTTCAGCGCCGCACCCACCCGCGAGGTGCGCGAGGCCTACGCCGCCCGCCGGCACCTCTTCGCAGAGCGGGGTTAAAGGGCGGTCTTGTACTCGCTGACCAGCAGGTGAACGGCGTCGACGTCCTCCTCCACCTCAGAGAACCGGGGGAGTTCTTCGAGGAAGACGTTATCGGCGTCGTCGTCGTTCACGCCTGAGACCTCGCCGGCCAGCACCTGGCTGCCCTCAGCCCAGAAGCGATGGAAGACGCCGGTGGGCAGATGGATGCTCTGCCCCGGAGCCAGGCGCACCTGCTCCTGCGGGCCCACCGTGCGCGGCAGGCCGTCCACGAGAACCTCCATCGGCGCATCGCCCAGTTGCTTTCCCTCGGCCGGGCGGACCTCCAGGACCAGTTCCCCGCCTCCGCGGTTGATGATGTCCTCCGCCTTGCGCTGGTGGAGATGGAACGGGGTCTCCTGGCCCACGCCCACGCTCATGAATTTCTCCGCGTAGGTCTGCCCCTCGCCGCGGTCGCGATCGGCGAGGCTGCCGTTGCGCAGCGTGTAGAGGCACAGGCCCCGGCGCGCAAAGTCGCCGCCGCCGAAGTCAGTCACATCCCAGCCGATTCCACGTTCGATGAGAAGCCGCGCCTGCTCCTTGTGCTCGCGCCAGTCCTGGCGAGACCAGGCGGCGGTCGGCGGCAGCTCAAACCGGTGGGCCTCCGCCAGAGCCTTGGCAGCGGCGATGATGCTCTCAATCTCGGAACGCTTCATGGGCACAGAATAGCGGGCCGGCCAGGCCTGGCCCTGAACTCGCCAGACGCACTCGATCTGCTTGTCCTGCGCGGACGCAGAACGGTCCGAGCATCCTGCCAGCTTGCTTCAAGGTCCGCGTGGTCACGTCGTTTCTAAGCGCCGGGGACGCAAGCACCATACGAAATACCGCTTCACGTACACCACTGACCGCCTAGACCACACGAGCAAAGGTTGCACCCGCATGAGCTCACGCCCTGCCCCCGCCTCCGTTCAGAATCCCCTGCCTAAGGCCACCGCGTGGGAGACCCTTCAGGTTCTCCGCGATGTGGAGCTGCCCATGATCGCCAAGGGCCCGATCATCCGGCGGCCTAAGGTCGTGGGCGCGGTCGAGCGCCTCGGCATTGAGGGTCGGGCGGTGAAGCGCATGCAGGCTGTCAGCGAGAAGTACGGACGTGGCCCGCTCATGCTGGCGGTGCCCGGCAAGAACATGGCCACCGTGCTGGATCCCGACGACGTGCACCGGATCATCGAAGAGACTCCCGAGCCGTTCGCCACCGCGGAGACGCTCAAGCGCCACGCGCTGAAGCACTTTCAGCCCAAAACTTCCCTCATCTCCCACGGTGAGGAACGCACGCAGCGCCGGCAACTCAATGAACAGGTCCTCGACAATGGTCACCCCATCCACCGCATGGCCGAGAAGTTCGTCCCGGTGGTCCAGGAGGAGGCTGACGAGCTGCTGCGATTAGCCGACTCCAAGGGCGGCACGCTGACCTATCCCGACTATCTGGATGCCTGGTTCCGTGTGGTGCGCCGCGTAGTCCTCGGTGACTCCTACCGTAACGACAAGCAGCTCACCGAGCTGACGGAGCGCCTCCGCGCCCGCGGCAACTTTGCGTTCCTGCGGCCGGAGGACACCGAGGGGCGCGACGAGCTCATCCGCCAGATCCGCGCTGCCCTGGAGAAGGGCGAGCCCGGGTCCATCGCCGAGTTCATGAACAACGTGCCCAAGGGCGACGACGCCGTCCCGGAGCAGCAGGTGCCCCAGTGGCTTTTCGCCTTTGACCCCGCGGGGATGGCCAGCATCCGCGGACTGGCCCTGCTGGCCTCACACCCGGACCGCATGGCGGAGGCCCGAGAGCAGATCCAGCAGGAATCTCAGGAGAAGGCTCCTCTGCTCCAGCGGCTGCGCGGTACCGTGCTGGAGTCCCTGCGCCTGTGGGCGACGACGCCCATGATCCTTCGGGAGACCACCACCGAGGTCGAGTTTGAGCACGGCGTCATGCCCCAGGGCACCACCGTGCTGATCTTCGCTCCCTTCTTCCACCGCGATGACCGCAACCTCGAGTTCGCCCACCGCTTTGCCCCCGAAATCTGGGACAAGCCCCGGACCCGTGAGGACTGGCCGCTGCTGCCGTTCTCCGGCGGAACCGGCATCTGCCCCGGCCGGCACCTGGTGCTGCTGCTGACCAGCAACTTCCTGGCCACAATCATCAGCAAACGCCAGGTAGAGCTGACCAGCCACAGCCTGGAACCGGGCAACCTCCCGAGCCTGCTGAACAACTACCGGCTGGAGTTCCAGCTGCGGCCCTGAACCCTGCGGTCACCGCCGGGGCCTGAGGGCGCGCCCTGTCCTGCAAGGCCGTAGGACCTGTTCGGTCATATGTCCAACGGGCGCGGGGACTGCTTGCGGACCGGTAATGTCGTGAGGCATGACCGAGAGCTTCCGCGTGCGCGCTGCCGACCCGGATCAGGACCTGGAGGAGCTGTGGCCACCGTTCGGCCTGCGCATCGTCTCCCCGCGCCTGATGCTACGGGTGCTCCGAGAGGCAGACTTCCCGCAGTACGTGGCGGCGGCGACCGCAGGGGTGTGCCGCACGGAGCGGAACCCCTTCTCCTACGCCTGGAATGAGAAGACCCCGGCGGGGCTGGTGCGCAACTCCTTACCGTTCATCTGGTCCACCCGAGCCAGCATCGGGCCTGAGGACTGGCACCTTCCCCTCGGTGTCTTTCTCCGCGAGGAGGGGGCCGAGGGGGGAACCCTCATCGGTATGCAGGACTGCTTTGCCCGGGACTGGACCGTCCTGCGGCGCATCAGCTCCGGAAGCTGGCTGCGCACCGATCAGCAGGGCAGGGGGTATGGGACAGAGATGCGCGCGGCCATGTTGCTCTGGGCCTTCGATTACTTCGGCGCCGAGCACGCAGAGTCGGCAGCGTACGACTGGAATGTGCCCTCACACAGGGTCTCTGAAGCCCTGGGCTATCGAGTCACCGGTACCCGGCGCGTAGTCGATGCCCACGGTGAGGAGCCTGGCGTCGAGCAGATGTTCGCACTGACCCATGAGGATTTCCTGCGTCCTGACTGGTCGGTCCAGGTCACCGGCAGCGACCGGCTGACGAGCTTCTCCTCCTACTGAAGCTCTACTGTGCCGCAGGCTGCCCGGCGTCCGGAGCCGGTGCGACGGTGAGGAGGTCTCCTGGCTGACAGTCCAGGACGTGGCACAGAGCCACAAGAGTGGAGTAGCGGATGGCTTTGGCGCGGTTGTTCTTCAGCGCGGAGAGGTTGGCGTAGGTAATGCCCACCCGTTGGGAGAGCTCGGTGAGTGTCATTCCCCGGTCCTGGAGCAGCCGGTCCAGGTGGCAGACCACCATCAGACGAGCCCTTCCAGTTCATCCTGAGCCTGTTTCCCCTGACGCAGTGTCTGGGCTATGACTGTCAGGACACCGATCAGGGCGATGCCCACCACAAAGTGGTTGCCCCAGACTCCGCTGAAGACGGGAGCCTGCGCGTCCAGGTCACGGGCCACCATATTCGCGCCCAGGTGCAGCAGCCCCAAATGTCCGATCCAGGTTGTCAGAGCTACGGGGGTGAGCCAGAAAAAGAGCTTCAGGAAGAACTCAACCAGGTGGAAGCTGAGGAATATCACCGGCAGGAGCATCCACAGATAGGTCGCGGGATGTGGTGCGGGCTTGCGGGTGAATGGAGTCTGGTGCGGCAAGGGAGCCTCCATCTCATATCGTTCTTCGATATATCGCTCTTCGATACTCTATCGATTGTCGATATAAGTCAAGAGTGGTGCGCTCTCCCTGTCCAGGGCGGGTGGCACACTGTGCTCATGCCCAGCACCACTGTCACCGTCACGCCTGAGTGGGTGCGCACCGCCGTTGTGGCCGCCCAGCACATCCCCGACCCGGCAGGCCCGGGCTCCTACCGCAGTGCCGCCGAGGTGCTGCGCGGCATCGGGCTCATTCAGCTGGACCCGTTGATGCGGGTCTCGACGGCCCAGCGCCTGACCTCGCTCACCCGACTGCCGCGCAGTCATCGGGCGGAGACGGTGGACGCCGCGCTGTGGCCTGGCAGTGTGGAGGCTCCGGCGGCGCCGGTGTCCTTTGAAGCGTTCACCAAGGTGGCGTGCGTCTTTCCACTCCAGGACTGGCCGCTGCTGCAGCTGCGCCGTGAACGGGTCCGCGAGCAGGTGGGGCAGACGCTCACGCCCGGGCTGCGCGAGCAGATTCTCGAAGTGGTGGCCTCCCAGCCCCGCGGTGTCCAGAGCGGCACCATCGAATCCGCGGTGGGAACGGGCCGCACCACCGGCTGGAACTGGTCAGAGGTGAAGAAGGCCGCCGAGCTGATGGTCCGCACGGGAGACCTCGTGATCACTGCCCGTGAGGGGGTGGCGCGCCTCTTCGACCTCCCCGAACGAGCCCTTCCCGCGCCGCTGCGGGAGGCTGAACACCTGCCGCCTGATGAGCTGCGGGCGGCTCTGGCCCGCAGGGCTGCAAGCACGCTGGCCGTGATGACCGTGGCGGACTTCGCCCATCACTACCACCTCAGCCGGGCGGACGCGGCCCTGGGTGTGGATCTCGCTGGCCTCACCCCGGTGGCCGTGGAAGGCTGGAAGGACACCGCTTATGTCCTGCCGGAGCTCCTTGAGGCGGAGTACGACGACGTCGGCATCGACGCGGTGCGTCAGGCACGGCTCATCGGACCGTTCGACCCGCTGCTGCGCGAACGGGGCCGCGCTCGCCGTATCTTCGGATTCGACTACACCTTTGAGGCCTACGTGCCGCGTGAGAAGCGCGTCTACGGACACTACGTGATGGGGGTGCTCTCGGGGACTGAGCTCATCGGGCGGGTCGATCTGCAGCGCAGCGGCGAGGTGCTGCAGGTCAATGAAGTCTGGGCGGAGGCCGATTACGCTCCACGCAGCGTGCGCGCACGCGCCAAAGCGGCCGCCTCGACCCTGGCCCGGCAGCTGGGTGTCTCCGTGCAGATGCCGGAGTGAGCGCCCGGACGATTCACCGCCGGACTAGGCTGAGTCCATGGACTTTGCCGCCACCCCGATGATGGAGAACGACTGCGTCCGGCTGGAGCCGTTGGACCATGCCCACGCGGGGGCCCTGGCCGAGGCTGTCGCCGAAGGTGAACTCTGGCGCACCTGGTACACCCGTATTCCCTCTCCCGAGGCGATGGGTGAGGAGATCCAGCGCCGCCTGGACCTCCAGGAGCAGGGACGCATGGCACCCTACGCCGTGGTGACCCCCGACTCCGGGGCCGCGGTGGGCATGACCACGTTCATGAACCTGGACCCGCAGAACCGGCGCCTGGAGATCGGTTCCACCTGGCTGGGCAGAGCCAGCCAGGGTACCCGCATCAACCCCGCCGCCAAACTGCTGATGCTTGAGCGGGCTTTCGATCAGCTGGGATGCCTCGCCGTGGAGTTCCGCACGCATTGGTTCAACCACCAGTCTCGCGCGGCGATCGCCAAACTGGGAGCCAAGCAGGACGGAGTGCTGCGGCGCCACATCATTCTGCCCAACGGCACGGTGCGCGACACCGTAGTCTTCTCCATCATCGACGCCGAGTGGCCCACCGTTCGCGTCAGCCTCGAGCACCGGCTCGGCCTGCGCGTTTGAGCGCAAAGGTCCGGCAGGAAGCGCCGTCCCCGACGGCGTCGTAGTAGTCTCAGAGGCGAGTCAACACAGACGTATACCCAGGAGGAAACGTGGCTATTGTCCGCGACGTGACCATCGAGATCCCCGCCGGATCCCGTGTGAAGTACGAGATCGATCACGAGACGCACCGTCTGCGTCTGGACCGCGTACTCTTCACCCCCATGCAGTACCCGACCCACTACGGGTACTTCGACGACACTCTTGGTGAGGACGGCGACCCGCTGGACGCCCTCGTCTACATCCCAGACGTGGACCTCATCCCCGGCGTGGTGGTCGAGGCACGCCCCATCGGCGTGCTGAACATGACTGACGACGGTGGTGGAGACGCCAAGCTCATCTGCGTCCCTGACGACAAGCGTTTTGACCACATTCAGGAGCTTGAGGACCTGGGCGAGTTCCTCAAGCAGGAGATCGAGCACTTCTTCACTCGCTACAAGGATCTTGAGCCGGGCAAGTGGGTCAAGATCGACGGCTGGGCCGGACGCGAAGAGGCTGAGGCCGAGCTGAAGCGGTCCATCGAGCGCTTCAGCGAGTAAGCAAGGGCTGACCAGGGAGGGCCTCTCCGTCACCACGACGATGGCGGGGCCCTCCCTGTGCGCTCTACTTGGGTTTGCGGGCCACCACGATGATCTCGGGGGAGTCTTCCTCCAGAGGGCTGCGGTCCCAGTCTCCCCACACGGATTCCACCTCGAACCCTGCTTCCCGCAGCGATGACTCCAGAATCTCCCAGGGGCGGTACCGCAGAGTCTCCTCTGCGGTGAGGTGCCGACCATCAGCGGTGAGGTGATGAGCGCGGCAGGTGATGAGTTCGCCGTCGTCGTCGGTGACGACCCCAGTCACCTCCAGCCACGAGGTCATCTCCCCGCCCTCGGGATGCGGGGAGGTCTCGCGGGTGTTCTCCTCACTCCAGAGCTCAAGATCCACCGCGCTGGGATTCTGCGACTCGAACGCCAGCCGACCACCCGGTACCAGGGCTCGGAAGCACTCGGTTAGGGCGTGCTGCCAGTCCGCGCGCTGAAGGAAGTACTGGGCGACGTGACCCACCATGAGCGCCGCATCCGCCGACGACGACGCCAGCTCGGCCGCCGTGCCCTGAGTCAGGCCTACGAGCGAGGAGACCTCAGCGGCGGCAACCCGCTCCCGTGCCACCTCCAGCATGGCGTCGGCCGGGTCCACGCCCTCGACCTGCACGCCGCGACGCGCCAGCTCCACGGCGAGCACCCCGGTGCCGCAGCCGACGTCGGCCACTCGCGCTGCCCCCAGCTCCCGCACCAGCTCCAGATAGAAGCCCACGTCCTCTAAGCCCTGGTTCTCGAGGTCATAGATCCGCACAAACTCCGGATCCTCGGTCCACGGACCCTGAGTCGTGCTTGCAGAAGGCTCGGAATCGGCGCCACTGGCCATGCCGGGGAAACTCATAGCGCCCAAGCCTACGCGGGCCCCTGCCGCCTGTGATGTGATGGACGCATGACTGCCGAGCAGACCACGTCCACCGAGGCCGCAGATCTGATGATCAACTGGGAGCTGGTGCGCACCACGGCCGCCACTCTCGCCGCCCCCGGTCCGCGACTGACCGCGGCGGAGGCCGCCGCCGAGGTCCAGGCGCTGCGCAGCGCGGCGGCGGAGGCCGTGGGGCATGTGCACCGCATCACCGGGATCGACGCGGCCAAAGGTCTCGGCGAGGACCTCAGCGATGTGCTGATCGTGGACCGCGCCGGCTGGTCCGCGGCCAATGCGGAGAGCTTCCGGCGCCTGCTGGCACCGGCTCTCAGTGTGGCCCTGGCCAACAAGCCTGAGCTGGGCAAGGAAGGCTCTACCGCGCAGGTCTTCGGGTCTGCGGCCGCCGGGGCTGAGCTCGGGGCCATCCTCGCCTACCTCTCCGCCAATGTGCTGGGGCAGTTTGAGCCCTTCCACCAGTCCCGCCTGATGCTCGTGGCCCCGAACGTGGTGGACATCGCCGGCCAGCTCAACGTGGAGCGGGCTGACTTCCGACTGTGGGTATGCCTGCATGAACAGACCCACCGCGTACAGTTCGCCGCTGCTCCGTGGCTGGCCGATCACCTGAAGACTAAGATCACGGAGCTCTCGGTCAGCACCATGGGACAGGCCGATTCCCTGCCCCAGAAGCTCGCCGAGGCCGCCAAACAGCTCGGTGCTGAGCTCAAAGGCAGAAAGTCCGACGGCGAGACTGCCGCCGCAGAATCGGATCAGCCCCGTCGCAATCGTCTGCTCGAGGCCCTGCAGTCTCCGGAGGACCGCGCCACCATGTCGCATCTGACTGCGGTCATGAGCCTGCTCGAAGGCCACGCCAACGTGGTGATGGACGCGGTGGACTCCTCCATTGTGCCGACGGTCAAGACCATCCGACGCCGGTTCGAGGACCGTTCCGAGCGCCGGAGCCCCCTGCAGAAGCTGATTCGACGGCTGCTGCAGCTGGATGTCAAAGCGGCCCAGTACCGCGACGGTCAGAAGTTCGTGGGGCACATTGTTGAAGCCGTTGGAATGGAGCAGTTCAACCGTATCTGGGAGGCCCCGGAGTACCTGCCCACCGAGCACGAGCTGCACCACCCCCAGGAGTGGATCGAGCGCATGGAGCTGCGGTAGTGGCCGCACCCGCAGCGCTGCACGCGGCCCGGCGTGCGGTGGGCCAAGTGCTGGACCCAGAGGGTCTGACGCTGGTGGCCTGCTCCGGCGGGGCCGATTCGCTCGCCCTGGCGGCCGCAGCGGCCTGGTGCCAGCAGCGCGAGGCGGCTGAGGCCACCGGCGCCAGGGTGGGTGCCGTCGTCGTCGACCATCACCTGCATCCTCGCAGCGTGGAGGTCTCTGGCCGCGCGGTCCAGCAGCTCAAAGGACTGGGTCTGGATCCGGTGCGGATCGTCCCGGCCTCCGTGGACCCGGATTCCCCCGACGGGCCCGAGGCCGCGGCGCGCACCGGGCGGTACCGGGCCTTCGCCCAGGCGATGAAGGACCTTGGGGCCAACCGTGTGCTGCTGGCCCATACCAAGGACGATCAGGCCGAGCAGGTGCTGCTGGGACTGGCCCGTGGTTCCGGCACACGGTCGCTGGCGGGGATTCCACCCCGGAGGGGCCCCTACCACCGTCCGCTGCTGGGGCTGAGCCGGCGGGACACCGAGGCGATCTGCGCTCACCACGGACTCACTCCGTGGGACGACCCGGCCAACCGCGATCCCCGCTTCCTGCGCTCACGCATCCGCACCCGGATCCTTCCGTTCCTCGAGGAGGAGCTGGCGCCGGGAATCCGTGATTCCCTGGTACGCACGGCTGCGGTTGCCGCCGACGATGCCGCCTATCTGGAGGACGTGGCGCAGCGGAGATTCTCAGCGCTGCTGGAGGACTCGCGTGAGGACGGTGCCCTGCAGCTGCGTCTGGACCCCCTGCGGGAAGAACCCCCCGCGATCAGGCGCCGAGTGATCGGACGCGCCGTCGTCGCCCTCGGGGCTCCGCCGCCGAGCTTCGAGCGACTCTGTGCCGCCGAGCGCCTGGTGACCGGTAGCGCCTCGGCCGGGCCCGTGCAGATGGAGGGTCACGTGAGTGTCTTCCGCGGCGCGCGAGGATCCGCAGAGTATGGGAAACTGGTCATCGTCCCCGCCACGCCGTCATTGTGAATATCAAGGAGCAGCCCAGGCCCATGGATGCCCAGGACGTCAAGAACGATCTCACCGAGGTGCTCTACACCGCCGAGGAGATCGACGCGAAGATCAAGGAACTTGCAGCCCAGATCGACCGCGACTACGCAGATAAGGACGTCCTGCTGGTGGGCGTGCTCAAGGGAGCCGTCATGGTGATGGCCGACTTGGCCCGCGCCATGCACATCCACGCCCCCATGGACTGGATGGCCGTGAGCTCTTACGGCTCCGGGACCAAGTCTTCCGGCGTCGTGCGGATCCTGAAGGACCTCGACGCCGACCTCACCGGCCGCCACGTGCTGATCGTTGAGGACATCATCGACTCCGGCCTGACGCTGTCCTGGCTGAAGGCAAACCTGGAGTCCCGCGGCCCTGCCTCGGTGGAGATCTGCACCTTGCTGCGCAAGCCCGAGGCCCAGAAGGTTGAGATCGACGTGAAGTACGTCGGCATGGACATTCCCAACAAGTTCGTGGTCGGCTACGGCCTGGACTTTGCGGAGAACTACCGCAACCTCGACTGCATCGGCATTCTCGCCCCCCACGTCTACGAGTAGAACTCCTCTGCGGCAGCGCGGGTGGGCGCCCGTGCCCTTGGTGCATACCGGCGTCCGGTCCGCGACTGAGGCGCACGTCACACCCTGATAGGATGCGGGTCAATCCGCCGTCCACCTCGGGAGAGTGTCCGTGAGTCCTGCCGCCGTCCAGCCGGTGAGCAAAGCCGCCGCCGCCTACACCTCGCTGCGGCGCAGCATCCTCACCGGCGAGCTTGCCCCTGGGCAGCGCGTGACCCTCAAGGAGCTCTCTGAGCTGCTGGGCATGAGTCTCACGCCCGTCAGGGAGGCTCTGAGCCGCCTGGTGAGCGAGGGTTACGCCGTCCACGATCCACATCACGGAACATTCATCGCCGAACAGACCGCTGAACGGATCGAACAGATCTACCGTCTCCGCGGGGTGCTGGAACCTATGGCGGTCCGGCTCGCCGCGGAGCGGATCGCAGGTCTTCCCGAGGCGGAGCTCGAGGGCGCTGCGCAGCTGCGGGATCTCCTGGACCGCAGCGCCTCTCTGACCGATCCGGTGGCGCGCACCGAGCTCAACGTGGAGCTGCACTTCGCGCTCTATCGGCTCAGCGACGATCCGCTCCTGCTCGGGTTCATCGAACAGCTCTGGGCCGGTATGCCCTATCCCTCTCAGCGCATCTACCTCGATGCGTCCCAGGGGGAGGCCTCTCGTGCCGAGCACCAGCGCGTGGTGGAGGCCGTTCTCGCCGGTGACCCCGACGCCGCCGACGATGAGATGAGTCAGCACATTGAGCGCGGACGTGAAGCCGCGCTGCGCAGATTCCACACCACCTGAGGCGAGCCTCGCCCTGCCTCTTCTGGCGCCTTGGCGTTTGACCTTTTATAAAATACAAACTACTGTAACGCGGGTCACTCACCGTGACCTGGGCAACATCGCCTGTGTCACATCCGCTGATGAAACCATGAGGAGACCCGTGAGCTCTCAGTCCGTCGAGCAGCCCCGCGCTGCTGAGAAGACCGAGCAGCCGGACGCTGCACCCCAGGCCGCCACGGCGGAGTTCGACAAGCCCGAGAGCTGGACCCGCATCATGGGCCTGCCCATCGGCTGGTTCGCTCTGCTCTTCGCCATCGTGGTGGCCACTGCCCTCCTGGGCGCTCTGCCCAACGCCATGCTCGCCGGGTTCGCCGTCGTTATCCTCATCGGCGGCTTGCTGAACTGGCTCGGGGGCCGCGTGCCGGTGCTGCGCAACTACGGGCTGCCCACGGTGCTGTGCATCTTGGCTCCTGCGATCCTGCTGCACTTCGGGCTGTTCCCGCAGTCGTTGGCGGAGAACATGGAGATCTTCACTGACGGCTCCCAGATCGGCTTCATCGACTTCTACGTGGCGAGTCTCATTGCGGGATCCATCCTCGGCATGCCGCGCGCCCTGCTGCTGAAGGCCGGCGCCCGCATCGCCGTGCCGCTGCTGGGCACCATCGCCGTGGTCTTCATCGGACTGGGCGTCGTCGGTGCAGCGCTGGGCTACGGCCTGCGTGAAGCCGTGCTCTTCGTGGCGGCCCCCATCATGGGCGGCGGCGTGGGCGCGGGCATCGTGCCGATGTCCCAGATCTATGAGTCCCAGATGGGCGGCGAGGCCTCCTCCTACGTGGCGACCCTGATCCCCGCGGTCATCATCGCCAACGTGCTCACCATCTTCTGCGCCGGTATCTTCAACGGCATCACCTACAAGGGCCAGCAGTTCTTTGTCGGCTTCAACGGCAACGGCCAGATCGTGCGCGTCGAGGGCAAGGCCGCAGACTTCAAGGCCAAGCCCAAGCCCACCGGCGGCACCTTCAACGTTCTGGCCATCGGTCTGACCACCGCTGCGGTGCTGTTCCTGGCCGGCAGTCTCATCGCCGAGTTCGTGCCGGGACTGCACGCCTACGCCTGGACCATCCTGCTGGCCGCGGCCATCAAGATCTTCGGCCTGCTCCCGGAACCCTTCGAAGACGCCGTTTCCACCTGGTTCGGCTTCGTCTCCGGCACACTCACCCCGGCGCTGCTGGTGGGCATCTCCATCACCTTCTTCGAGTTCGACGAACTCGGCGCGCTCCTCTCTGACTGGCGTTACCCCGTCCTGGTGGTCCTGGCCGTGCTGCTGGCGGTCACCGTCTCCGGCGCGCTCGGCTGGCTCGTGAAGATGTACTACGCCGAAACCTCGATCGCCGTGGGCATGGGCATGACCGATATGGGCGGCACCGGTGACGTGGCGGTGGTCTCCGCGGCCAACCGCCTCGAACTCATGCCGTTCCTGCAGGTCTCCTCCCGCATCGGCGGGGCACTCGTGCTCCTGCTGGTCAGCCTCCTCGTTCCGGTGCTGGGAGGCTAGCCCCAGCCGGTCGGCCGACCCATCCGTTCGGTGATGGATTGTGAGGCTATCTGGGGGCCTATTGGCCCCCAAATACCGCAAAAATCCAGCACCGAACGGTGAGGTGGAATCCTGCCTGGGTTCCTGAGAGCCGGGTGAGGAGTGCTCAGCCGCTCATGGTCGAGGACCAAGCGGCATGCAGCTTGGAGAAGTAGCCGCCGGCGGCGATGAGCTCCTCGGGCGCGCCGTCCTCGACCACCTCACCGGCATCGATCACCAGCACCCGATCGGCGATCGCCACCGTAGAGAGCCGATGGGCAATGATGAGCGCTGTGCGGTTCCCCAGCAGCCGCTCGAGCCCTTCCTGGACGAGCGCCTCCGAGGGAAGGTCCAGCGACGACGTCGCCTCGTCCAGTATGAGCACCGCCGGATCCGCCAGGAAAGCCCGGGCGAAGCTGATGAGCTGCCGCTGTCCCGCGGAGAGACGGCCGCCGCGCTTGTTCACGTCCGTGTCATAACCCTCAGGCAGCGCGAGGATGAACTCATGAACCCCCACCGCCTTGGCGGCGGCGACGATCTCCTGCTCCGAGGCGTCGGGGCGGCCTAGCGCAATGTTCTCCCGGATGGTGCCGGAGAACAGGAAAGCCTCCTGAGTGACCATGGCGACGTGCCGGTGATGGTCCTCGGCAGCCAGCTCGCGCAGGTCCACCCTGTCCAGAGTGACGGTTCCGGATGTGACGTCGTAGAACCGCGCCAGCAGCTTTGCCAGGGTGGTTTTGCCCGCACCGGTGCGTCCGACCACGGCCACGGTCTGCCCGGCCGGAATGTGCAGGTCCAGCTTCTTCATCACCAGCGGCCCGCCGGCCTGGTATCTGAACTCCGCTTCCCGGAACTCGATCTCGCCGCGGCACTCGGGCATACGCACCGGATTCGGCGCCTCGGTGACCTTCGGCTTCTCCTCAAGCAGACCGGAGACCTTCTCCAGGGCGGCCACGGCAGACTGCAGGGAGTTGTAGAACATCGCGATCATGTCCAGGGGCTGGAAGACGCGCTTGGTCGCCAGCACTACGGCCACCAGCACGCCTACGCCCAGATCGCCGTCGAGAACCCGGAAACCGCCCCAGAGCAGAACAGCCGTGACGCTGAGGTTGCCCACCAGCACCAGGGAGGGCTGCAGAATGCCGAACAGGCCGATGGAGCGGACCATGTCATCGCGGTAGATCTTCGCGAGCTTCCGGTACTGCCGGTCGCGGGCATGCTCGCGCCGGAAGGCCTGCACCGCACGGATGCCCGTCATGGTCTCGACGAAGTGGACAATCATGCGCGCCGAGGAGATACGGGTGCGGCGATATGCGACCTCGGAGTTCTTCTGGTACCACCGGCCCAGCAGCAGGATCGGCACTGCAGCTGCGAGCAGCACTAACCCGGAGCGCCAGTCCATCAGCCAGATGGAGAGAGTGGTGAAGAGCATGAACATCAGCCCCTGCACCAAGGAGTTGATGCCACCGTCGAGCAGCTCGCGCAAAGACTCCAGGTCAGAGGTCTGGCGGGAGATCACCTTGCCCGAGGTGTACTCCTCATGGAAGTCGAGGCTGAGCTCCTGGGTCTTGCGGAAGACTTCGTCGCGCAGGGTGAAGAGCATCTGCTGGGAGGCCTCGGCGGTCATGCGCGTGTAGAAGAAGATCATGATCCCGGCGGTCACGGCGCAGCCGATGTAGAGGGCGCCGGGAATCCACAGTCCGCTGGCCTCGCCGTCAACCACCCTGGGCAGTCCCCAGTCGATGGCAAGGGCGACGACGACGGGAGTGGCGGCCTGGCAGGCCTGAGCCAGCACCACGGCCAGGGCGGTGAGCAGCAGCTTCAGTCGCACGCCGCGCGAGGTTCGCGCCAGGAGGCGCCAGGACCGGCGCCGGATGAATTTCCGCTCCTCGCGGTTGAGGTCCACCTGCTCCTCACCGGCAGTGCCGCGCAGATGCGCAAAGGCGTCGGTGCTCGCCCGACCCTCATCGGGGGCGCTGCTCCCGCGGGCGGCCTCGTGTCCCGCCCGTTCCTGGCTAGCTGCCGTGGCGCCGGGCTGCACGTGATTGGTCCCGGAGGTCATGAGCGGCCCTCCTCGGCGGTGACGGCGTCCATCAGCTCCTCCCCGGAGGGGACAGGCGGGGTCATAATGCTGCGATAGTGCTTGCTGCGGGCCAGCAGCTCAGCGTGAGTGCCGACCTCGACGATGCGCCCCTGATGCAGCAGAGCGACCCGGTCGGCAAGAGCCACGGTCGAGGGCCGGTGGGCCACAATCAGAGTCGTGGTGCCGGCGAGCACTTCGCGCAGGCGCGCGGTCACACGCTCTTCGGTGCGCACATCCAGGGCTGAGAGCGGGTCGTCCAGCAGCAGCACGGACGGCTTGGCGGCGATGGCCCGAGCCAGCGCCAGGCGCTGCCGTTGTCCGCCGGAGAGGCTCATGCCCTCTTCGCCGATGCGGGTGTCGACCCCGTCGGGCAGGTTCTCCACGAACTCTGCGTCGGCGGCATGCAGCGCCTCAGCAAGCACAGCGTCCAAGTCGGCCTCAGCGGTGGAGGAGGGGCGCGCGGGGGCACCGGGATCGTCGTCGTCGCGCTGGTGGTTGGTGCCCAGCAGCACGTTGGCGCGCACCGAGGTGGAGAAGAGGATGGGGTCCTCGAATGCCACGGCGATGCGGGAGCGGAGGTCCGGCAGGGACATCTCGCGCACATCTACTCCGTCAAGGCGCACGCTGCCGCCAGTGACGTCGTAGAGCCGCGGAATGAGGTTCAGCAGCGTGGAGGTGCCGCCGCCGGTCCCGGAGACCAAAGCCATGGTTTCTCCGGGTTCGATGCGCAGACTGACGCCGTCTAACAGGTCCGGATCGCCGGCGCGCTGGTCGGGGAACCGGAAGTGGACGTCGTCGAGCTCCACCAGGCCCTTCTCCGGCGCGGTCACCGGATTCTCGGGGGAGGTGATGGCCGGCGGAGTGTCCATGACATCCACATGGCGGTCGATCGCGGTCTTGGCCATGAAGACCATGCCCAGCAGCATGCCGATGCCTTCAATGGGCTGCTTGAGGATGACTGCCGTGGTGAAGAACGCCCCGAGTGCACCGACCGTCAGGTCCCCCTGGGCGGTGAGGTAGAGGCCCACCAGCAGACAGACCCCCAGTGCGGTCTCCGGGATGAGGATCATCAGCATCTGGAAGCGCGCCAGGGTGTAGGCCTTGCCGACTTCGAGCCCGCGCAGCTGGGCCGCCTGCTCCACGAACCCCTTCCGGGCGTGGTCACTGCGGCCGAAGGCCTTGAGCACGCGGATGCCGTGCACCGACTCCTCCACCAGGGTTGCCACGTCACCTGCCTTGTCCTGGGAGGCGCGGGAGAAGTGGACGAACTTCTTGCGGAAGGAGGGGCCGATGATCAGCACCGGTAGCGCGGCGCACAGGAACATGAAGCCGAGCAGCCCCGAACGGCTGAACATCAGCGTGAAGCCGACGACGAGGATGACAGAGGAGGTCACGAGCATCAGCGAGCCGAAGGCGAAGAACCGCCGCAGCATATTCAGGTCCGCGATGGCGCGGGACTGCAGCTGCCCGGCGTCCCAGACCGCGTGGAAGCCGGCAGACTGGTGGATGAGGCGCCCGTAGAGGGTGGTGCGCATAGCGGTTTCGGCGTCGGAGGCCGGGGGAATGACAAAGACTCGTCTCAGCAGCACCAGCACGGCCTCGAGTACGCCGAGGCTCAGGATCACGCCGAAGGCCATCCACACGACGCTGGCACCCACATTGTCCCCGGCGAGGCGGTCCACCAGGGAGCCGAGGACCTGGGGAATGGCCAGGGCCATAGCGCCGGCTCCGATGGCGGCGAGCACGCCGAGTCCCCACCTCAGGCGCAGGCCCTCCAGATAGGGGCCGAGCCGCTTCATGGCTTGCCAGAGAGTACGACGTCGCCCCGTCTCGTACCGCGCCTGCCCCTCAGTTCGTTGCATATCGCAACTAACTCTACTCCTCGGTGTGGCCGGGAACCAGGGCCTTTCCGGAACCGCCGGGCGCCGGTGTGCGCGAATCGCGGCACCGACACTGCGATCAGCGGGGGACCAGAGTGAGAAGGGTCGCTTCCGGGGGGCAGTTGAATCGGATGGGGGCCTTCGCCGAGGTGCCGATGCCGGCGGAGACATGGAAGGGAACGGGTGTGCCGTCAACGGCGGTGCGGTAGTGCAGTCCCTTCACCTGGGAGGTCGGCAGGTCACAGTTGGTGACCAGAGCGCGCTCACCGGGCAGGCAGACTTGACCTCCGTGGGTGTGCCCGGCCAGAACGAGGTCTGCGCCGGCGTCGGCGAAACTCTGCAGCACCCGCTGCAGGGGCGCATGGGCCACGCCGATACGCAGATCTGTGGTGCCGGAGGGCCAGCCGGTGAACTCGTCGCGGTCGATGTGGGGATCATCAACCCCGGAGAGACCTACGCGCAGGCCGCCGACCTCGGTGCTCGCGTGAGTATTGGCCAGGTTGATCCACCCTGAGGACTCGAAGCCTGAGAACAGCTGCGAGGTGGGGAGGGACTCCGCCTCGGGGTGCAGGCGGGAGGGTCCCTTGAAGTAGCGCAGCGGGTTCTTGAACCGGGGCGCGTAGTAGTCGTTGGAGCCCGGCACAAAAGCTCCTGGGAACGCGCGCAGGGGCTCCAGGGCTTCTAGAACCTCCGGTACGGCGCGGCGGTGGGAGAGGTTGTCGCCGGTGTTGATCACGAGGTCGGGTTCAAGACCCGCCAGGCTCTGCAGCCACGCCAACTTCTTCCGCTGCCCCGGCACATAGTGAATATCGGAGATGTGCAGAAGTCGCAGAGTCCCGCGGTGGTCGGCCGGCAGTACCGGGACGTCTAGCTGGCGCAGGGTGAAGCGGTTCAGGCCTACGGTGCCGGCGTAGAGGCCGATGCCGAGTCCGGCTGCCGCGGACCCGGCTGCTGCCAGGCCCGCGGCGTGTAGCGGATTAATCGTCGTCGTCCGAATCGTCATCGTCGTCGCTGTTGTTGTTGCCTCCGCCGCCGGTGGGGTTGTTGTAGCGGAAGCCGCGACGATCATCGAAGGGGGAGTTCGGCGAGCTGCGGAAGTCACCGGTGGGATAATCCGCGGCGGCGTCGTTCATGTACCGGTACCACATGGGGGCGGCAATGGTGGAGCCGTAGACCCAGTCGTCCCGGTGCTGACCCGAAATGGTCATGCCGCGCAGCGACTCGAGGTCTCGCCAGTTGCCCACATGGGCAACTGTGGCCATGCCCTCGGTGGAACCGGCGAACCAGGTGTTGGAGCCCTCGTTCGAGGTACCCGTCTTGCCCGCCATCGGGAAGGGCGGGTTGCCGGCGTTGAAGGGCACTCCTGCCGTGTTGGACGGGTACTCGGCGATGTTGATCATGGTGTCGTTGACCTGGGCCGCCACATCGGGGTCCAGTGCGTCTTCGCAGTCCCGTTCAGGCACGGGGTAGCTGGTGCCGTGACCGTCGGTGATCTCCACCAGCGCGCGCTCCTGGCAGACCACGCCGTCGGCGGCGAAGGCTGCGTAGGCCCGGGCCAGGGCCATCGGCGAGAGGGTGGCGGCGCCGAGGACGAAGGAGGGGGTGTCGGCACGCAGGGCCTGCATTTCTCCTTCGGCGGGGTTGTACTCGGTGATGCCCAGGCGGTTGGTGACATCGGTGATGGCGCAGAGATCCATCTCGTGGGCAGTGGCCACGGTCGCGGTGTTCACCGAGTAGTAGAGGCCGTAGTCGATGGTCATGCGCTGGAGGAAGTTCTCACCCACGTTAGTGAGTTCCCAGGTGTCATCGTTGGAGTCCGGAGGGGGAAGCAGGGTGATTTCGCCTCCCGGCATGCAGCTGGCCTCCCATGTCTCGCCGTACTCATACTCGTCGACGGAGGCGTCGACGACGTCGTCCATGGAGCCACCCTCTTCGATCCAGGCAGCGGCGACGAACGGCTTCAGAGTTGAACCGACGGGGAAGCCTCCGGACTCGCCCCAGGCGTAGTCCACGTTGAAGTTCATGGTGGTGCGGCGGGGGTCATCGGCGTCGTCAGGGTCGTACTGGGTCGACTGCGCCATGGACAGGATGTCGCCGGTGCCAGGCTCGAGGGAGGTCAGAGTGGCGACCACCTTCGGGTCATCTTCCTCCACGACGGTCTCGTAGACAGCCTCCTCGGCCTCAGCCTGGGCGTCGGGGTCCAGTGTGGTGACGATGTTCAGACCGCCGCGCAGCAGCAGCCGCTCGCGGTCCTCTTCCGTCTCGCCGAAGGTGTCGTCAGCCAGGATCTGGCGGACCACGTAGTCGCAGAAGTAGGGAGCCAGGTCGGCGCCGATGCAGCCGGAGGGCTCGTGGTTGGGCTCGACGCCCAGATCGGAGGCGACTGCCTCGTCGTACTCCTCCTGTGTGATGAAACCGTTGCTGAGCATCGTGCCCAGGACCACGTCACGACGGGCTTTGGAGGCCTCCGGGTTGTGCTCGGGGTTGTAGGCGTTGGGGGACTGGACCATTCCGGCAAGCACTGCAGCCTGCTGGATGTTCAGCTCGCTGGCGGGAATGCCCCAGTAGTACTGGGCCGCGGCTTCGACACCGTAGTTGCGTCCGCCCAGGAGCACAATGTTGAGGTATCCCTCGAGGATCTCCTCCTTGGTCATCTCCTGCTCCAGGGAGACCGCGAGCTTCATTTCGCGCAGCTTATCGCCGTAGGTCTTGTTGCCCGAGATGGTCAGGCGTTCCTCGCCGCGGAGGTAGTCCGCGTTGATCAGCACGTTGTTCACGTACTGCTGGGTGATGGTGGAGGCGCCCTGCTGGGTGGGGCTGGTGATGTTGTGCACCAGGGCGCGGCCCAGGCCGCGGGCGTCCACGCCACCGTGCTCGTAGAAGCGCTCATCCTCGATGGAGACGATGGCGTCCTTCATTGCCTGGGAGATCTGGTCGTACTCCACAGGCTGACGGTTCTCGTCGTAGAACGTGGCAATCTCGGTTTCGCCGTCGCTCGCGTAGATGGTCGAGGGTACCGAGAGGGGCTCTTCGCGCAGCTCTGCGGGCAGGTCCTCAAGAAGGTCGCTGCCGGCCGAGGCCGCGGCACCGCCGGTGGCTGCAAGGGGGAAGATGAGCCCCGCTGCGAGAATGCCGCACAGTGCGCTCACGCCCAGGAAGGACATGATCTTGCCCACCGTGGTGGCAGTGTCAAAGAGGGGGGATTTACCAGACGCCATAGCTTCCATGGTAAAGCGAGCGTCAAATACTGTATGGAGCTCTCTTCAAGCTCAGGTCCAGGAAGCGGCGGCTCCCTCAGGGCTTGCGTTAGTCTGACCGTATGGCCGAACTGACTCAGTGGGAATACGCCACGATTCCGCTCATCATTCACAACACTAAGGGCATCCTCGACCAGTGGGGCGAGGACGGCTGGGAGCTGGTGACCGTGCTCCCCGGTCCCGACGGGAACGCCCCCGTGGCGTACCTGAAGCGCCCCAAGCACTAGTCACGTCGGACGAGGAGCTAATACGCAGCATGTCAGCGGTTGAGAAGCGTCTGGCCGAGCTCGGCCTGACGGTGCCCGAGGTGGTCCCCCCGGTGGCGGCCTACCAGCCCGCCGTCGTCGTCGACGGAGTGGTCTACGTCTCCGGGCAGCTGCCCCTGGTCGACGGCAAACTGCCCCTGACCGGCAAGGTAGGGGCTGAGGTCACCCCGGAGCAGGCTTACGACCTGGCCCGAACCTGCGGACTGAACCTCATCGCCGCGCTCAAGCACGCCGTCGGTGATCTGGACCGCATCGCCCGCATCGCCAAGGTCGGGGGCTTCGTCGCCTCCACACCGGACTTCACCGGACAACCCGGCGTTATCAACGGCGCTTCCGAACTGCTGGGGCAGGCCTTCGGGGATGCTGGCCAGCACGCTCGCAGCGCGGTCGGCGTGCCGGTGCTGCCCCTGGACACTCCCGTGGAAGTCGACCTGATCGCTCATGTCGCATAACCGGGCCGGCGGGAAGTTTGTCCCCGTCATCGTCGGTACCGACCTGAACGCCTACCACATGGCGGCCTCCTTCCATGAGGCCTACGGCGTCAAGCCTCACGTTGTGGGCAAGGTGCGGATGGGATTCACCCACTACAGCACCATCATCGAGTCGGTCACCCTGGTGGAGAACCTTGACGACGCAGGGATCTTCGTCGATGCGCTGTTGGACTACGCCGCGCAGTTCGACGCCGAGACCCCCTTGGTGCTGGTGGGTACCAATGACCACTATGTGCGGCTGATCATTGAGCACGGCGAGGCGCTTAAATCCCGCTACCTCTTCAACTACCCGAGTGAAGACCTGCTGAACACCCTGCAGGTCAAAGAGGCCTTCTACCCGCTGGCCGCCCAGCACGGCCTCGACATTGCGGAGACCCATATCCACCGGGTGGGGGAGCCTGTGGACCTGGAGATTTCCCGGTACCCGGTCATCATCAAACCCAGCAACGGGGTGGAGTATTACCGCAACAAGTTCGAGGGCCAGGAGAAGGTCTACCGGGTCTACTCGATGGCCGAGGTCCGCGAGGTAGTGGAGCGCATTGAGGCCAGCGGCTACCGTGACACCCTGATCATCCAGGACTTCATCCCCGGAGACGACACCTATATCTGGGACTCAGTGCTTTACCTCAACACCGAGGGGCGAGCCGAATTCGTCAACTTCGGCCAAGTGGTGCTCCAGGAGCACGAGGCCAGTGCCATCGGCAATTACACGGCGATCATCTCGCGGTTCAATCGTGAGGTGATGGGTCAGCTGAAGGACTTCCTGGAGGCGATCGGCTACACCGGTATCGCCAACTTTGATCTGAAGTATGACTCCCGTGACGGGGTCTTCAAGGTGCTCGAGGTCAACGTCCGGCAGGGACGCTCCAGCTATTACGCCACGCAGCAGGGCCACAATCTGGCCGGATACCTCGTGGAAGATCTGGTGTGCGGCAACCGCGGCACCGACTGCGTCTTCGTGGACAAGGACGTACTCTTCAGCGTGGTGCCCAAGTACATCCTGCGCGAGTACGTCACCGAACCCACCGTGAAGCAGGACGTGACGCGGTTCATCAGGGAGAAGAAGTTCGGCAACCCCCTGCACTATGCCGGTGACAGATCTCTGCTGCGTAAGGCATGGCTGGCAGTCCGGGCCGCCCGGTACCGCAAGAAGTACGCCAATGCCACGTGGCGAGACAAGCTCACCGACTGATCGGTTGCTAGAAGGTCGCGGTGGTCAGCCTCCCAGGGCGGCGGGCAGCATGCTGATCACCACCGGCAGTACTCCCAGCAGAATGAATGCCGGCAGGAAGCACGCCCCCAGGGGCAGCATCATCTTCACGCCCAGCTCCGCGGCCGCCCGCTCGGCCGCGTGACGGCGCTCGGCGCGCGCCTGAGATGCAGCGGCCTGCAGCATCTCGGCGCTGGGCGCCCCCGTCTCATAGGCGAAGGACAGGTGGTGGCAGAAGGTGCGCAGCTCGGCACGCTCCTGCACCATAGCGGTGGCGCGCTTCCAGGAGGCCCCGCTCGCGAGCGCCTGGTGGGCTGCACCTAGCGGCCCGGCACCGGGGACCGAGCGTGAGAGCCGGTCGAGCGCGGCTTCGATGCCGACTCCTGCGTTGAGAAGAGCCGCTGTGAGGTCCAGGAGGGTGGCTGCATCCGCACGGGAGGACTCGTCCTCATCCGCGTGCGACGCGCTACCCCGTGTGACGCCGTTTCGCCTCCGAGTCGGCAGGACCTGACCTACCGGCGCGGGTAGCAGGAGCAGGGCCAAGGCGGTGCTGAAGAGGCCCGCGGTCCCGACGGCGGCGATCGTCGCGAAGCTCACAAGGACGCCTCGACGCGCTGAATCATCCGCCTGCTCCAGAGGCGACCCAGCAGCAGGACAAGGACCCCGGTGATCAGGCACAGCAGTCCGAATCCGCCCTCCAGCAGCGCCTTCACGGGTGCGGCGCCCATCAGCTGCCCCAGGATGATGCCCCCTACCGGGAGCAGGCTCAGGATCAGCTGAGTCACCTTCGGCCCAGCGCAGGCCGTCCGGACTGCCGCGTCCAGGGAGTCCGCCTCATCTGCGGAGGCGGCCATCTGCTGAAGCAGCTGGGACATGGGCGCGCCCGTCTGCTCTGACAGGGCAACTGCGGCCCGGAGACGGTCCAGCAGAGACCTGACCTCGCGCCCGGTGCGGTGGTTCAGCGCGCCTGCTCGCCGCGCAGGGCCTGCAAGAAGGTGGTTACCGGCCCGACGCAGTCCTTCCGCGGTGCCCAGTCCTGTGCGTTCTGCAGTGACTGCGTGAGCGCAGATCCGCGCCAGTGGGTGCTCGGCGTCGGCCTCGGTCCAGTGCTGATGAAGATCGGCCCAGGCCTGAGCCTCCGACCTTCCGGACTGCAGCAGAGCCGAGAGCTGACGGAGCAGGGTCGCCGACTGTAACCGCAGCTGGGCGGCATCTGGTCCTCGCCGCCGCCTCAGCAGCACCTGGAGCCCACGGGTCGAGCTTCGGGACTTGGGATGGGCAGGTGCCGTCCCGGTGCGTTCCGGGGTCACGGCCAGGATGACGGCTGCGCTGAGTGCCGAGGCTACGGCGACGGCTGTGAGGAGCTGGCTCATGCGTGGAAGGCCTCCCATCCCGGCCCTCGGGAAGTCCCTCGGTGGGTGGAGATGAGTACCGGGGCCATCTGGAGCCGTCCTTCGGCGTAGTGCACCGTGGACAGCTCCACGGGCATGCGGCGTCCCGCTCGCCGTTCGACATGGATGACTGCGTGCAGCGCGGCGGCCACCTGCAGCCCCACTGTCTCAGGCGCCATGCCTGCCAGTGCTCCCATGGCGACCAGGCGCGCGGGGACCGCGGAGGGCGAGTTGGCGTGCACCGTGCCTCCGGCGCCCTGGTGGCCGGTGTTCATGGCGGTGAGGAAGTCGCGAAGCTCGCCGCCTCGGCACTCTCCCACAATCAGCCGGTCCGGGCGCATTCGCAGGGACTCCCTGACCAGCTCGCCCAGTTCTACACGGCCAGCACCCTCAACGTTGCCCTGACGGCCCTGCAGATGCACCACGTGCGGATGCGAGGGCATGAGCTCAGTGGTGTCCTCCACGATCAGGATTCGTTCATTGGGCCCGGCCTCTGCCAGCATCGCCGCGAGCAGAGAGGTCTTTCCGGAGCCGGTGGCTCCCGAGACCAGGCAGTTTTTGCGCGTGCGGATCAGGTGTCGGATGACGGCTAACCACTGCTCCGCGTCCCGCCACTGCTGGGAGAGCTCCGACAGCGAGGCGGTGGAGCCACGAGCTACTCGCACAGAGATGAAGGTGCCCTCAACGGCCACCGGAGGGATGACCGCGTGCACGCGGAAGTCTCCGATCCGTCCGTCTGCACACGGATGTCCTTCGTCCAGGCGCCCGCCGGCCACCGAGATCAGGCGACGAGCCAAGGCTCGGGCCTGTTCCTCGCCCTGCAGGCGGGTGCCCGTCGGCTGCAGGCCTTCCTCCCCGTCAGTCCAGACCTCCCCTTTCCCGTCGAGCACCACATCCGTGACGCCGGGCTGCTCAACGAACTGCTGCAGCGGACCCAGCCCCACCAGCTCATGCCGAAGCGCCCGGGCCACCTGCTGAGCGGTTCCAGATCCCAAGGCCAGCCCCGACGTTCGCACAGCGTCAGCGATGCGGGCGGGGGTCACGACGTCCCCGGAGGAGCTCAGCTGCTCCCGCAGCGAGGTCAGCTGGGCCTCATGCACCGGCGCTCACCCCCGCCTCCATAAGAAGCCCCGCGATGAGGCGCTCGCCCCGGTGGGAGCGCAGCAGCTCATAGGCGGAGCGCAGCTCATCGTCCCGTGCCAACCACCGTTGTTCGGGGAGATCCGCGGCCAGCTGCAGTCCGGCCGCCGTGGCCGTCTCTGCAGCCGAGTGCCCTGGCGCCCATCGTCTGTTGACCACCAGTGACTGTGGCAGCCCAGGGCACCGCCGTGCCACCTGTCGTGCGGACTCTGCGCCCCGGGCCGAGGCGCGTGTGACGAGCAGAAGGTGGTCTAGCAGGTCCTTCAGCGGTGGGAGTGCCTCAGCCCGAACCCCTACGTCCAGCACCACCACGTCGAATGCACGGCGGCCCGCCTCGAGGGCGCGAGCTGTGAGTGCGGGTTCTGGAAGGGCCACTGGTAGGGCTGACGCGGAGGAATCAAACTCTTCGGTCTGGGATGAGGCGTCTGGGCACAGCAGATGAATGCCGTCCACGCAGGGCACGGCCTCGTAGAGGTGCGCCGGAGAAATCTCCCCCTCCGTGCTGCTCAACTGACGCCAGTCCAGCACGCCGCCCTCGGCCTCATGAGCCGCCCTGGCTTCTGCGAGCAGGCTCTGCACTCCGCTTCCGGTCCCGGATGTGCCGTCCATCAGGAGCACCCGCAGCCCTCGGGCCGCTGCCTCGGCGCCCAGGAGGTAAGAGATCGTGGTGGCGCCGATGCCCCCGCAGCTTCCGGCCACCGCGACGATGCGCCCCGATCCACGCGCCAACACCACTGTGCTGAGATGTTCGCCCAGCCACGCCTCGCCTTCCGGCAACGGTACCGGTCGAAGTTGGGCGGAGGTGGCCGCGGCCTGCCACAGTAAGGCGGTTTCGCGTCCCACCAGCAGGACTTCGCGGCCGGGCTCCACAACTGGTGCATCGGGCAGCGGCAGAGCCTCAGGGGTGCATATCACCGCGGCACACCCGCCCCGAGGTGCGGGGTCGTGCTGGTCGGCGGTTCGACGGCGTCGTGCCTCGGACCATGTGCGGTGGTGCTCCAATCGTGCCCCGACTACTGCGGTGAGCAGTGCGAGGTCCTCCACTACCGCGGAGTCCTCGCTAACCAGCAGGACAGCCGGCTCCGCAGTCTCGGCGTTAAGGTAGGCGCGGTTCTCAGACCAGGAGGGGCTCATGGCTCCAGCATCGTTCCGGCCCGAGGCCCCAGCAGCTGATCCCAGCTCAGCTGGGGAGACCAGGGGGCGTCGTCGCAGGCCCGTATGGGGTGGGGAAAACACCCCGGGAAAGTATCTCGAGGCGCCGAATCAGAAGGGGCTGACTTCCTGACTGGTGTCCCACGGCTGCTCCCAGCCCAGGCGCGCGATGATGCGGTCCAGGAGGATTCCGGTGAATCCCCAGACCAGCACGTCGTCGTGGAGGAACGAGGGGCCGCGGAAGGTCATGCCGCCCCGCTGCATCATGGAGGTGCGTCGTCGTTGGGGATCCCGCAGGTGGGCCACCGGGGCACGCAGCACGCGCGCAACCTCGCCGGACTGCGGCGTGAGCACTCCCGGATCGGAGGTCACGGCCAGCACCGGCGTGACCATATAGCCGCTCACCGGAACGGGGGCCGGGGGCAGGGTCCCGGCGATCTCCACTCTGACGGGGTCCAGACCGATTTCTTCCTGCGCCTCGCGCAGGGCGGTGGCCGACGGGTCCGGATCAAAGTCCTCGCTGGCCCCACCGGGAAAAGAGATCTGACCGGGGTGTTTGGCCAGTCCTGCGGCGCGTTCGGTGAGCAGGACGTAGGGCGCAGGGGTGTGGGGTCGGTGCTCCTGCGTACAGAACAGCACCAGCACCGCGGCTTCCCGCGCGCGGGCGGGATCCATCACGAACTCAGGCGGCAGCTGGCTCTGCGGCACGCGTCCGGAGAGGGGATCCCACCAGTCCCCGCGGGCCGCTGCCTTCGGCTGCGCGCGACGGTACAGATCACCCTGGTGCAGCAGATCCTTCAAAGCGGAGTGCAGCTGCCCGGGCGAGGAGGGCAGCTGTGCCGGCGTCGTCGCGGGCTTCTCAGCTGAGGGCTGGTCAGGGGGGCTCTCAGGCACTGAGGGGGTATCCCTGATCCCGTAGCTGGCGGCGTGAATAGCCGGCGCGCATCTTCTCCAGCAGTTCCTCGCGCCCGGGAGCCAACTCGTATTTCAGCAGCGCCTGTGCCGCCTCATGATTGACCTCGCCGATACCGAAGGAGGGGCACCACTGGGCGATGGGGCAGGCGCCGCAGGCCGGGCGGCGGGAATGGCAGATCCGTCGGCCGTGGAAGATTAGCCGGTGGGAGAGCATGGTCCAGTCCTTGGGCTCAAAGAGCTGCGCTACCTCCTTCTCCACCTTCACCGGATCCTCCTGCTCGGTCATGCCCAAGCGGCGGGCCAGACGCCCAAAATGGGTGTCGACCGTCAGTCCCGGATGGCCGAACGCATTGCCCAGCACCACAAAAGCGGTTTTGCGCCCGACGCCGGGCAGTTTCACCAGCGCATCGAGGTCCTCGGGCACCTGGCCGCCGTGCTCGGCCACGAGCGCGGCGGCCAGGCCCAGCAGTGCACGGGCCTTGGCCTTATAGAAGCCGGTAGGCCGGATGATCTCAGCGAGCTCCTCTTCAGAGGCGCCCGCCATGGCTGCGGCATCGGGATACCGGGAGAAGAGCTCGGGGGTGATGGAGTTGACCCTGACGTCTGTGGTCTGGGCGGAGAGTACCGTGGCGACCAGCAGTTCGAAGGCGTTGGTGAAGTCCAGCTCCGCGACGGCATAGGGATAGACCTCCCCGAGCACGCGGTTGATCTTGCGCACTCGGCGCTTCTTCGCCAGTAGGGTCTCCTCAGCCATCCTCGTCATTCTAGGAGACGACGACGCCCGGCCTCGGCTCTACCCGCCTCAGGTCCGCCAGGCGGTGACATGCAGCGATACGAGGAAGCCGACAGCGCATGAACACCCGATCCGACCGTTGATGGACGAGTACTGACCGTTGAGACATCAGAAGTCGCCAAAGAATGTGATCTACGTCTCGCTTGCCCAAAATTTTCACGCTAAGGTGATTCGTAGAGCACATACCTCACCCTAGGAGGAGCGCATGACCACCACCGAAGCGTCCGAGAACGTCCAGGCCTTCCCTCCCAGTGAGGACTTCGCCGCAGCAGCGGTGGCGACGTCCCAAAGATACGACGACGCCCAAGCGGACCGCCTGGGCTACTGGGCTCAGCAGGCGCGCAGTGTGCTGAGCTGGGACAAGGACTTCACCGAGGTGCTGGACTGGTCCGAAGCGCCTTTTGCGAAGTGGTTCATCGGCGGAGAGGTCAATGCCGCCTACAACGCCGTTGACCGCCACGTGGAGGCCGGGCACGGAGGCCGGGTCGCCATTCACTTTGAAGGAGAGCCCGGGGACACCCGGACTCTCACCTACGGGGAACTCAAGGATGAGGTCTCCCGTGCGGCCAACGCCTTCGAGTCGCTCGGCGTGGTCAAGGGCGATCGCGTGGCCATCTATATGCCCATGATTCCCGAGGCCGTGGTGACGATGCTGGCCTGCGCCCGCATCGGCGCCATTCACTCCGTGGTCTTCGGCGGCTTCTCCTCCGATGCGCTGCGATCCCGCGTGGATGACGCCGAGGCCAAGCTTGTGGTGACTGCCGACGGCTCCTACCGCCGTGGCAAGCCCTCGCTGCTGAAGCCCAACGTGGATGAGGCGCTCGCCAAGCCCGGGCACACCGTGGAGCACGTCGTCGTCGTCAAGCGCAATGGTGAGGACGTGGAGATCAGTGAGGGACGGGATCTGTGGTGGCATGACCTGGTTCCCGGCCAGTCCGCCGAGCACGCCTACGTGCCGCACGACTCGGAGCACCCGCTGTTCATCCTCTACACCTCCGGTACCACCGGAAAGCCCAAGGGCATTCTGCATACGACCGGCGGTTATCTCACCCAGACGGCGGTCACGCACCGGGACACCTTTGACCTGAAGCCTGAGAGCGATATCTACTGGTGCACCGCCGACGTCGGATGGGTCACCGGCCACTCCTACATCGTCTACGGGCCCATGGTTAACGGCGCTACCCAGGTGATCTACGAGGGCACCCCGGACACCCCGCACAAGGGGCGGCTCTGGGAGATCGTGCAGAAGTACGGCGTCACGCAGCTCTACACCGCCCCCACCCTCATCCGTACCTGCATGAAGTGGGGCCGCGAAATTCCCGACGAGTACGACCTGTCCTCGCTGCGGGTGCTCGGCACCGTCGGCGAAGCCATCAACCCCGAGGCATGGCTGTGGTTCCGCGAGGTCATTGGAGCCAACAACGGACCGGGCAAAGAGCCCAAGGAACACCCGGCGCCCATTGTGGACACCTGGTGGCAGACCGAGACCGGCGCCCACATGATCGCCCCGCTGCCGGGTGTCACCGCCACCAAGCCCGGCGCCGCCCAGACCCCCGTTCCCGGCGTGGAGATCGGCATCGTGGACGAGATGGGCGAACCCCTGGGCAAGGGGCAGGCAGGACTTCTGGTCATTAGGGAGCCCTGGCCCGCCATGCTGCGCGGTATCTACAAGAACCCCGAGCGCTACAAGGAGACCTACTGGTCCCGTTTCGGGAATCTCTACTTTGCCGGCGACGGTGCCCGCTACGACGACGACGGCGATATCTGGCTCATGGGCCGGGTCGACGACGTCATGAACGTCTCCGGGCACCGACTCTCCACCACCGAGATCGAATCCGCCCTGGTGGCCCATGAAGCAGTGGCCGAGGCCGCCGTCGTCGGCGCGAAGGACGCCACCACCGGAGAGGCCGTCGTCGCCTTCGTCATCCTCCGCGGCAACCATGAGGGCGATGATCAGGATGCTCTGGAGCAGGAGCTGCGGGCCCATGTGGGCCGGGAGATCGGGCCTATCGCGAAGCCGCGCAACGTGCTGGTGGTGCCCGAGCTGCCCAAGACTCGTTCCGGCAAGATCATGCGGCGCCTGCTGAAGGACGTGGCCAACGGCAACGAGGTCGGGGACGCCTCCACTCTGGCCGATCCCACGGTCATGATCCAGATCGCGGAGGACATGCGCGCCAAGCACGGCAGCGCGTAACTTCGCAGCGCAGCAGGGGCGGCGGGCTGAACCCTCGAGGTCGGCTCGCCGCCCCTGCTGTGTCCTGGCTCACCGGTGTGTACTGTGGGAGGCATGACGACTGGACGGCTGCTCATCGTGCACGGACCCAACCTCAACCTTCTGGGGACCCGTGAGCCCGAGATCTACGGTGCCGAAACATTGGAGGACATCAATGAGCTCTGCCGCAGCACGGCTGCCGAGCTCGGATTCTCCGTGGACGCGGTGCAGTCCAATCACGAGGGCGAGCTGGTGGACGCTATCCAGGCGGCGCGGGGCGCCCAGGAGGGCATCGTCATCAACCCTGCCGCCTATACCCACACCTCGGTGGCGATCGCTGACGCGCTCAAAGCCGTGGCGCTACCCGTGGTGGAGGTCCATCTCTCCAACGTCCATGCCCGGGAGCCCTTCCGTCAGCACTCCTACGTCTCCCCGATCGCGGAGGCCGTCTTCGCCGGCGCTGGAAGCACCGGGTACCGCTTTGCGATCGAATACCTGGCCGGGCTGCTGAAGGACTCCTGAGGCGGCTGTGGCTGTGCACCCGCTCAGCCACAGGACCTGCCGGCTGCAGTCTCAGCGCTCCACACACTGACCGGTGCTGACGGTGTCAACGAAGCCTTCGGGCTCCGTGAGCACCTCGCCGGCGGCCTCCGCCGTGATGGCAAAGCCCACCGCGTTGCCTTCCATGGCCCGGGCGAAGATGACGCCCACAACGTTCCCGTCGGTGTCCACCAGTGGACCGCCCGAGTTGCCCTGTCGGACATCGGCGTTGACCTGGTAGATCTCCAGCGTTGAGGGGGAACCCCCGTAGATGCTGTTGATCTCGGAGACGTCGCGGGCCTGGACCAGTGCCGAACCGGCGGAGAAGGGACCTCCCGCCGGGTACCCCATGACAAACCCGGGAGCGCCGGGATCCAACGGGGCGCCCAGGTCCACCGACGGCACATCCACCGGATCCACGGCCAACAGTGCCAAGTCGGTGTTGGGGTTGAAGTACACCGCCCGGCCGGTGACCACCTGCCCTCCCGGCAGTTCAACGGAGGGCTCACCGACTCCGGCGATCACGTGTGCGTTGGTCACCACCCGGGTAGGGGTGATGGCGAAGCCGCTGCCGGACTGAGACTGCCCGCACTGGTGCGCAGTGCCGGTGATCCGAGCCACGGCCCCTGCTGTCTCCTCCGCCGCAGCGGTCAGGTCCATAGTCTCGGGCGCCTCGGAAGACTCCGGCACCAGCAGCTGGGCGATCTCCGGGATGTCAGAGGCCATGACCGTTCCGCGCAGTTGGGCGAACCAGGACTCGGTTGCTTCGGGCATCACGCCGTTGATGGTCTGCAGCACCGCCGATTGGCGCATGTGCTGATTCACCGCGGGGAAGCCCATGGCCTGCACGGAGAAGGACAGGGCGGAGATGACGACGACGGCGACCACCAGGTTCAGCACTCCGCCCACCAGGGAGCCCAGGCGCTGCAGCGTGGGGTTCTTGAACATGCGCTGCATCTCTGTGCCCGCGGCCGAGCCCAGCGCGTGGCCGGCGACCACCAGCACGATGGCCGCTCCAATCACGGCCACCACCCGCCACACCGGGTCCGGCACCCAGCCGGCGACTACGGGAATGGCGAAGAAGGCGGCGCTCGCCCCGATGAGGAAGCCGACAACGCCTCCCAGGGTGATCCAGATGCCGCGGGCCAGTCCCACGCCGAAGAAGCCCAGGATCACCAGCACCAGAATCACATCAAGAAGAGTCACGCTCACCGACACAGAATTTCATAATTTCAGCGGGCTGGGGGTGCTGAGCGGTGCAACACTCCGCGCGAGTTGAAGGTGATGTTTCCACCAACCTGCGTGAGCCTGGTAACTTCAGTAGAAGCCAGACTCTTTTTGACACGCCTTAGCTGAAGGGATCGCCATGGATCTCGATGTGCTGCGCCGCGCACCGCTCTTCGCCACCCTCGACGACGACGTCTTCACCGCGCTGACCAAGGAGCTCACCGAAATCGAGCTCTCACGCGGTGCCTCCATCTTCCACGAAGGCGACCAGGGCGATGAGCTCTACTTCATCGTCTCCGGCAAGATCAAGCTGGGGCGTTCCACCCCCGATGGCCGTGAGAACCTCCTGGCGGTTCTTGGCCCCGGCGAGATCTTCGGCGAGATGGCGCTGTTCAACCCCGCCCCGCGCACGGCCACCGGCACCGCGGTCTCCGAGACTCGCCTGGCCGGACTGAAGCACGAGAACCTCAAGGAAGTCATTACGACCAACCCAGAGGTGTCCGTGCAGCTGCTCCAGGCATTGGCCAAGCGTCTGACCCGCACCAACGAGTCTCTGGCTGACCTGGTCTTCTCCGATGTGCCCGGCCGCGTGGCCAAGGCGCTGCTGGACCTCGCCGACCGCTTCGGCCGTCCGGCGCCCGACGGGATCCTGGTGGCCCACGAGCTCACTCAGGAGGAACTCGCCCAGCTTGTCGGCGCCTCCCGCGAGACGGTGAACAAGGCATTGGCCGAGTTCGTGCAGCGCGGCTGGCTGCGCCTGGAGGCACGCGCCGTCGTCATCCTCGACATTCAGCGCATTCGTCAGCGCTCCCGCTGAGCCTCAGCCGCGGAGGTAGCGGCGCAGGTGCTGGCCGGTAAGCGTCTCCGCCTCGAGAAGCTGCGCCGGGGTGCCGGTGAACACCACCTCTCCGCCCTCGTGGCCCGGCCCTGGTCCGAGGTCCAGGATCCAGTCAGCGTGTGCCATCACGGCCTGATGATGCTCGATGACGATCACGGTCTTGCCTGCCTCCACCAGCCGGTCCAAGAGTCGGAGCAGGTTTTCCACATCGGCCAGGTGGAGTCCCGTGGTGGGCTCGTCCAAGATGTAGATCCCGCCGTCGCCGCCCATATGGGTGGCCAGCTTCAGGCGCTGGCGTTCACCTCCTGAGAGGGTGTTCAGCGGCTGGCCCAGTCTGATGTAGCCCAGCCCCACGTCCTGCATCCGGTCCAGGATCTTCATCGCTGCAGGCAGGGCAGCCGTGGAGGAGAAGAACTGGGAGGCTTCGGCCACGGAGAGGTCGAGCACCTCGGGAATGTTCCTCTCGCCTAGGCGGTACTCCAGAACGTCGGGACGGAAGCGGCGGCCTTCGCACTCCTCGCAGGGAGAGGTGACCGAGGCCATGACCCCCAGCTCCGTCTCGATAACTCCTGCGCCACCGCAGGCGGGGCAGGCGCCTTCGGAGTTGGCGCTGAACAGCGCAGGCTTCACGCCGTTAGCCTTGGCAAAAGCCTTTCGAATGGGTTCCAACAGGCCGGTGTAAGTGGCGGGATTGGACCGCCGGGATCCCTTGATCGGTGACTGGTCCACGGCCACGACGCCGTCTCGGGCCGCGGCATGCCCGTGGATGAGCGAGGACTTGCCAGAGCCGGCGACGCCTGTGACGACCGTCAGCACTCCCAGGGGGATATCGGCGTCGACTCCTTTGAGGTTGTGGGTGCTGGCTCCGCGGATCTCGAGCTGGCCCGTCGGCCGCCGGGGAGATTCCTTCAGCTGAGCTCGGTAGCTCAGGTGCGTGCCGGTCAGGGTCTGAGAGGAGCGCAGTCCTGCCAGATCACCTTCGTAGACGACCTGGCCGCCCTGGTTGCCGGCCCCGGGACCCATATCGATGACATGGTCGGCAATGGCGATGACCTCGGGCTTGTGCTCCACCACCAGCACGGTGTTGCCCTTGTCCCGCAGGCGCAGCAGCAGCTGGTTCATCCGTTCGATGTCATGCGGGTGCAGTCCGGCGGTGGGTTCGTCGAACACGTAGGTCACATCAGTCAGGGCCGAGCCCAGGTGGCGAATCATCTTGATGCGCTGGGCCTCGCCTCCGGAGAGGGTTCCGGACGGGCGGTCCAGGGAGAGGTAGCCCAGACCGATCTCTGTGAAGTGGTCCAGGGTCTCGCCCAGGGAATCCAGCAGGGGACGCACCGACGGAGCGTCGAGACCGCGCACCCAGTCGGCCAAGTCGCTGATCTGCATGGCGCAGGCCTGGGCGATGGTGATTCCGGCAACGGTGGAGGACCGTGCCGAGGCGTTGAGCCGGGTCCCCTCACAGTCGGGGCAGGGAATGAAGGTCACGGCCCGGTCCACGAACTCACGAATATGCGGCTGCATCGCCTCCCGGTCCTTGGAGAGGAAGGACTTCTGGACCGCCGGGATGAGGCCCTGGAAGGTCATGTTCGTGCCCGATATCTTGACCTTGGTGGCTTCCCGGTGAAGCAGATCATGTAGCTCGGTGTCGGTGTACTGGGCCACGGGCTTGTCGGGGTCGAAGAACCCTGACTCGGCGTAGAAGCGGACCGACCAGCCCCCGGGCTTGTATCCGGGGATGGTGATGGCGCCCTCGTTCAGCGACAGGGACTTGTCGACCAGCTGGTCGATGTCCAGGTCTGTCACGCGCCCGGTGCCCTCGCAGCGGGGACACATTCCGCCCAGCACGGTGAACTCTGCACGTTCGGGTTTCTTGGACGCGGAGGCCTTCTCCACTACGAGACCACCTTTGCCGTGAGCGGTGGCCACATTGAAGCTGAAGGCATTGGGGGAGCCGATGTGAGGCTCACCTATGCGGGAGAAGAGAATGCGCAGCATGGCGTTGACATCGGTGACCGTGCCTACTGTGGAGCGGATATTGGCGGCGAGCCGCTCCTGGTCCACGATGATGGCGGTGGTCAGCCCCTGCAGCACATCGACGTCTGGCCTGGCGAGGGTGGGCATGAACCCCTGGAGGAAAGCGGAGTAGGTCTCGTTGATCATCCGCTGAGACTCCGCGGCGATGGTCCCGAAGACCAAGGAGGACTTACCTGAGCCGGAGACACCTGTGAACACCGTCAGACGGCGCTTGGGAATCTCCAGGCAGATGTCCTGCAGATTGTTCTGCCGGGCGCCCTGGACGCGAATCATGTCATGGGCATCAGCCGGATGCGCAGTGGTGCTCATGGGGCTGAGTGTAGTGCGCCCACTCCCTTGCGAGGAGGCGCGGTGCGAGCGCGTCGTTCCGGGACTTCAGGCGCTGGGGGAGCGCTCGGCCCGCCGTTGACGCAGCGGGACCCGAAGCCCGGAATCACGCAGAATCCGCGCTAACTCCTTGCCGCTAACCTCCACGGCTCCGCAGCTCACCAGCAGCTCATACCGGTAGGCGGGCACATCGTAGTGATCCCGGTCGAAGGCACGGGGACTGATACCTGCGGCCCCGGCGAAGGAATGAAGCTCCGTGAGGGACTCATCGGAGATCAGATGCCCGAACGTGGTGCCATGGGCCGGCCACACGGGCGGATCGATAAAGACAGTCATCAGGCCAAGGAGCATAGCTCATCAGTCCGGGAGTTCTCCGGCCAGCGGCAGGCGTTCCAGGGTGGTGTGCAGCGGACCCCCGGAACGACCGCGACCCAGTTCGGAGATCACCAGCTGGGCTTCGGAAGCATGCCAGGAGGGGCCCTCGTAGACGGAGAGTGGCTCTGCGCGCAGGCGAAGCTGATCTGCGCCTGCGCGGCGGTCTCTAGCGCGGGCGAGGGTCACGTGAGCCCGCCGGCGCCCTCGGTGCGCCACCGGGTCCGGGTTCAGGCTGTGTGGGGCGCCGATCTGCTCGCACTGAGCCATCACCCTCGTCAGCAGGGTGAGACTGCTGCTGTGCGGGCTGGACGTCAGTTCCTGCACGCCTACCCACAGGACGCTGTGGGTGAACACTCCGGCCCCACGCAGCCTGATGGGCAGCGGCGGGGTCCGGCGCAGGGCCTGGGCCAGCTCACCGGCGAGATCCTCGACTGCTCCGTCGGGGACTTCGCCGAAGAACGCCAAGGTGATGTGTCGTTGCTCGGCGGGGACCCACCGCAGGGCGGGGCGGCCCCGCCCGCTCGGCCATGGCGCGGATGCCTCCACGGACCGGATCGCAGAGTCCAGGTGCTCGGCGACTGACTCCGGCAGCCGCAGGGACGCGAAGAGTCTCACCACCCCACGCTAAACGAGCAGCGCAGTGCGTGGCGACCCTCTTCCCGTGAACCGGCTCGGAAGGCCAGGTCCGCCGCTGGATCATTTCAGAGCTTCCGGCGGCCCCGCGCGTGATGTGCTGCGAGCCTGCAGCGGTGGAAGCGAAAGGTGCTCCGCGAAGGCCAACAGAACCACCGGGCGGCTCACCGTGAGGGTCACTTCAGTAGGAAACTCGCCCCCGACCCGGCACTCCTCCAGTGTGACGTCGTTGCGGGCAGCAGTCTGCTCCGCCACGGTGCACGGATCTCCCGAGAGCAGGCCGCGAGCTGCGTCGGCCCCGGCGAGCGCGGCGAGATCGGAGGCTCGGCTGGCATGCGTGGAAGCTGCCGAGCCAGCGCCGACGGCATAGACCATGGCAAGCAGCACTAGCAGGGCGCTGATGAGCCCCAGGGCGAGGACCGTCCCGGAACCGCGTTCACGCTCGGCCGCCGTGCCTACGCGGTTTCTCATGGGCGAGGGTCCTTCGGCAGGTGTTCCACCCGTGCGCGGGCCTGAGCGCTGTGCTCTGCCCTGAGAGTCACCAGACCCAGCAGCTCCACGGGGCGGGTCACGGTGACGTGGGCGTAGGGACCATCGGAGGTGACCTGAACAGCGGCATTCTTGCCGGCGGTAGTGCGGGCGACCTGCTCCGCGAAGGCTGGCGACTCCCCGCGGGCCAGCTCGCGAGCAGCGGCCCGCGCAGCATCCTCAACAGCCACACGGGCCGCCCCATGCGTCCCGACGCCCAGCACCAGAAGCAGCACTAGGATCACGGCGGGGACGGCCATCGCAAACTCCGCGGCGATGGATCCCCGTTCGTGACGCTCCCGATGAGCGCTACGCATCTCTGGGTACTTTCTGCTGAGATCTGAGTCAGTGGCTCAGGGCGTTCTGCACCACAGACTCCAGAAGCCCCCGAACGGTGTCCGAGGTCAGGATGGCTGTCAGCAGACCGGCGAACCCGACGGCGGCGAGCATGACGATGCCGTACTCTGCCGTGGCCAAACCCTCCTCGTCGCTGTGCAGGGACTTCAGGGCCTTCTCCGCCTGTTCACGTAGCAGCGGCACCGGCCATGCGGTGTTCTTCATGAGTTCACTCCTTCTGGTGGGAAAACCCCGGCCTCACGCCGAGGCCCTTCCAGCTTCGGCAACGACGCGCAGGAGCGGTGCAGAGTTCACGGGGAATGTGCAGGCGCCCGCGCGTTGACGGTGCGCTCACCTGGCTGGGGAACAGTGCCTCAACACCCCTCCGCAGCCGGGCACTAGGCTGAGTTCATGCCCGCTGCAGGACGCCTTCCAATAATCCGCCCCGCGAGGCCCGGAGAACTCGACTCTGCCGCTGAGGTTTTGACCGAGGCATTCCACGATTACGCCTGGACGCGGTACGTCATCCCTGAGACGGGTTACGAAACCCGGCTGTGGAAGCTTCAGCGGCTCTACCTCGGGCACGCTCTGCGCCACGGGGTCGTCGTCGTAGATGAGAGTCACGACGGTGTGCTTGCGGCACTTCCGCCCGATGCGCCGCAACCGTCGACCTCTTTCATGGAGCGCGTGGTGGATCTGCATGGACCATCAGTATGGCGGATGAGTACCGCGCTCTCGGGTGGTGTCGAGTAGAGAGTCGTAGCCGTCAGCAAGAGGGAGCTCCCAGTGCTGTCCCCTGCCGACGGAGCCCACGGCACGGCCCGAGGTGCCACCTTCCCCGGTATGAACGATTTCGAGGATCTGCGTGCCTGGGCGCAGAACGTCATGACTAGCTGTAGTTCCTCGACACGTTGTGAACAGTCCGTGACGTGAGCGGAGACCTCCGATA